>CAIXSC010000383.1 GCA_903921945.1 uncultured Planctomycetaceae bacterium | reverse complement strand
GCTCGCAGCGCCCGCCCTGTGGGGACCGACGCTGCGGCGATGGTTGCCCATCGAGCGTGGTAGCACGGCGCGAAAACCGGCAACCGCTTGGGTCGGTTGTGGCTTGGCTGCTTGCGGCTTGGTCGGTTGCAGCTTGCTCGGTTCGCTGTTGTTCTTCGCCACCACCAATTTCGCCGTGTGGGCACTCGGCAGCATGTACGAGCATTCCTGGGAAGGGCTCGTTCACTGCTACGTTCGTGCCCTGCCGTTCTTCCGCTATACCCTGGCTGGCGACCTGGTGTTTTCGGCTTCGCTGTTCGCAGGCTTCGCCGTGATCCAACTGCTGGCCGCTCGCCCGAGCGAACAAAACGCGACGTCGCTCGTCCGTTCTTAACCGTTGGCGAAGCTCTCCGACGGCTTCATAAAACCGCCGACGAAGTTCTCAAAGCCGACTCGAAGGACACAAAAAAGCGGCCGGACGAATTTCGTCCGGCCGCCTTTTCGTTTTCACTAGCCTGTTTGGCAGCGTTCGTTAGATCAATTCGCGGATCGGTTCGTTACCCGGTTCGACCAGGTATTGCGGGCGTCCTCGCAGATCGAACTGGCGAGTGTTCAGGTTCAGTCCGGCCTTGGCGTACAAGGTCGCGAACACTTCTTGGAACTTCACGGGTCGATCAACCGGGTACTCGGCGTACTTGTTCGTCTTGCCGATGACTTGGCCGACCCGCATGCCACCGCCGGCGATCAGCGCCGTGTTCGCTTGGGGCCAGTGGTCGCGGCTGTTCATCCCATTGATCCGCGGGGTCCGACCGAACTCGCCCCACACCACCACGCTGACATCGCGATCGAGTCCGCGTTGATGCAGGTCTTCGAGCAACGCCGACAGGCCCGTGTCGAGCAGCGGGAAATCGCGTTTCGAATTCACGTAATTCATGCCGTCGCCGCCGTGCCAATCCCAGCGGATGAAGTTCATCGAAACCACTCGGGCACCCGCTTCGACGAGTCGCCGAGCGACGCAGAAGTTGCGGACCATTCGCGGGGCGCCGTCCCGTTCAAACGCTGGATCGTCAACACCGTACTTCTCGAGGTTCTTCGGGTCTTCCAGATTCAGGTCGAGCGCGTCGGCCAGCTTGTTCGACGTCAGGATTCCCATGGCTTTCTGGGAGAACGCGTCGATGCCTTCCATCGAGCCAGTGGTGTCGGCCGAGCGGCGGAATTGGTCGAGCGACGCGCGAAGCGAATCGCGGTCCCGCAGCCGCTCCAACGTGATTCCCTGCAGGGTCATGTTGTCCGTCTTGCGTTTTTCGCTCGCTTCCCGGTCCACCACCTTGAAGGGCGAATGGCCCAATCCGAGGAAACCGCCGTCGCCCGAGTCGCCCCAGCCAAAGTTGCCGCACCGATACATCAAGCTGATGTTCGGCGGAACGGCCGGATTGGCGTTGCCCTGCAACTTGCTCAACCACGCCCCGAACGAAGGCCAACCTCCGGGCGGCTGCTGTTGACTGCGGCGATGTCCCGTCATGCACTGATAGGCACTGTGCTCGCCGTCGCTATCCGACAGCGAACGAATGATGGCGAACTTGTCGGCCATTTTCGCCAGCCGGGGGAAGAGTTCGCAGAATTCGATTCCCGGCACGTTGGTTTGAATCGGCGAGTACTCGCCGCGAATTTCCGCCGGCGCGTCCGGCTTCATGTCGAACATGTCGAGATGCGGTGGTCCGCCCGGCAAGAACACGTTGATGATCGCTTTATGCGAACGGGCCCCAGGACGTGACTCGGCTCGCAGCAGCTCGGGCATCGCGAGCCCGCCCAGCGCCATGCCGCCGATCGTCAAGAAGTCGCGCCGTCCCACATGATCGCAAAAACCGCCGTAGGTCCGCTTGCCGAAAATCGTCAGCATAAAACTGGTTCCTCACTCGTGGTGGACTTCGCCTCGACGGCTGCCATTATCTACGCCGAATCGCCCGTGTCTACTTCAATCGGCGCCGGTTGATGGATTTCTTCATCGTTAGCTCAACGAGCGCGGCGGGTTGTCGCCGGCCGGACCGTCATCTCTGGAAGGGGGCTGTTGAGGGGCCTGTTGCGTCGGTTGTTGAGGTGCTGGCTCGGTCGCCGTTGGTTGCGGAAACGGCGTTTGTGGATTTTCGGCCTGTGGATACTGAGGCTGCGGGTACTGGGCCTGCGGGTACTGGGCCTGCGGGTACTGGGGCTGTGGATACTGAGGCTGCGGGTACTGGGCCTGCGGGTACTGGGGCTGACTCGTTCCCGAGGCGTACTGCGGCGGTGCAAAGCCCGACGGCGGATAAGGCGGCGTTGGCCGCATTCCCGGTTGATGGATGGGTTGGCCCGTCGCGAGCAGGTAGATCAACACCTGGAACAGCGTATACGCGGGTCCCATCGCCAAGAGGCCCAGCCCGCACGTGCAGATGACGAAGGGCAACGCGATCAAACCTCCAATCAGGCCGGCGACGAATACCGTGAGCATGTTGCCCGCCATGTAAACTCGCGAGAGCGCCAAAGCCTCCCTGATCGACGTGTTGCGGTCCATCATGATCGGAATGGCCAAGAGGAAGCTGTACGCGATCCAGAAGACGATCGGGAGCGCGATCAAGCCACCAGCGATACCGCTAATCACGATCCAATCCTGGTTCTTCGAAGGAATGAACGCGATTAGCGGGATCAGACACACGAAGATCGCGGCTGTGATCATGAGTTGCACGAGCAGCGTGATTCCCAACCCCCGCAAGTAGTACGGACCGACCTTGAACATTTCGGCGATGTCGATCGAGCCGCTTCGAGCCCACCGCATCACCGTCATGGT
>CAIXSC010000382.1 GCA_903921945.1 uncultured Planctomycetaceae bacterium | reverse complement strand
GCATTGGCGGAATTGGGGCGAAGTGTAGCCCTGTCGGGCTCAACAGCCGTTCTTGGGGCCCCGGATTACGGCAACCATGGAGCCATCTTGATTTATCAACAGCTGCCTGGCGGCGACCCCAGCGCGGATTCCGAGTGGGAACTGGAAGCTCAAATTGAAGCGCCGGGGTTCCAGTCCGGCGATGAGTTTGGGGCGAGTATCGCCCTGAGTGGCGACAACTTGATTGTCGGGGCTCCGGGGCGAAATGACGGGATGGGTGGCGCGTACCTCTATCATCGCTTGAACGGCCAGTGGACGTTGGTCGCGCAATTCAACGGAACCGTCATGGGCGAGCGTCGCGGGACGGCGGTCGATATCTCTGACGAGTATGCGGTAGCCGGCGCGCCAAGCGGCGCGACGCCGGCTGTCTATCTCTATCGAAAACTCAATAGCGGGTGGTCCGCGGATGCCACATTGTCAGGTCCAGCGGGAAGCCACTTCGGCGCCTCGGTCCACCTCGATTCGTCGACATTGTTCGTCGGCGCACCGGGCAACGATTCGAGCGCAGGTGGGGTGGTGGTCTATGGCCTAGCGCCGACGCCGGCGAATGTGCCATCCAATGTGATCCCTTCCGGAACGGGTGGCCCCACCACACTCGCGGCGAGTGCTGGAGCGAACGGCGATCGGTTTGGCGCGGCGCTGGACGGCACCGGCAATTACCTTGTGATTGGCGCGCCCGGCACGGCCTCCAAGACAGGGGCGGCATACGTCTTCGAACGGCCGACCGCCACGACACCGTGGCGGGAAATCCGCCTGGACTTTTCTTCCGGCGCGATGATCGGCGATCAATTCGGATCGTCGGTCGCCATCGATGGGACACAAATCATCGTTGGAGCTCCCGGACGACTGCGAACCGTCGGCGCTGATAACGTCGCCTACACGCAAGGCGAAGCGTTTAGTTACGGACTTAAGTCGAACGGGCAATGGGTTCTGGAAACTCCCGCCGATCGACCGGACATCCATGTGCTCACCGGAGCGTCGGCGTCGGCAGGCGACAACGTGGGTTACGCCGTGGCGATCAGCGGTGACATCGCGTTGATCGGAGCCCCGCAACGCGGCGGGCGACCGCCGGCGGCTGGAGTGGTCGACACCGACGGCAGCGGCTACGCCTTTTTGCGGCGGGTCGGCCCGCCCGGAAACAAGGTCCTCCCAGAGACCCAAACTGAATTGATCGCGGGGGCACAATCCAACACGATTGCCAGCACGATGTTTGACGGCACGCTGACGAACGCGACGCTGCAGTTCTTCGATATCGCCTCGGTCGCATTGCAAATGAGCTCCGCCAATTCCATCGGCGGCTCGCCAATCGTCAGCGCGCTGACCATCGAGCAGTCTGGTCTGAACGCATACGGATTGCAGAGCTTCACGGCTCAGGGCAATATTGCGTTTACGAATCGCGCGCCCAGCGTGCAAATGCCAACAGACGGTCTATTTCGATATGTAGCCAGTTTCCAGTCTCAATCCACGTCGCCGATCGCGCTCGATCTGAACGGCAATGGCCTGGAGTTCGTGACCAAGTCAGCCACTGGCCCCACCTTCGACTTCGACGGGAACGGCACGCCGGAGCCTACGGCGTGGTTGGCGGCAAGCGACGGTTGGCTGTTTATCGACCTTGTGACAGGTGGGCAGGTCAGCCGCAGCGAACTGAGCTTTGTGGGACTCGTGCCAGCCGCCGCATCGGATCTCGAGGCGCTCGCGATCGTCTTCGATAGCAATGACAACCAGCGGCTGGACCCTTTGGATTCCCAATGGTCGGAATTCCGCATCTGGCGGGACCTGAACCAGGATGGAATTAGCACGGCCAATGAAGTTGCGACACTGGACGCCGCCGGCATCACATCGATTGCCTTGACCAGCGACAACGTCCAACGATCGTTCGCGTCAGGTGCTGTCACGGTG
>CAIXSC010000381.1 GCA_903921945.1 uncultured Planctomycetaceae bacterium | reverse complement strand
CGCGGGATGGCGAAAGCCAGGGGACGATGGTCCCGAATCACGATGCGTTCGATGTGTTCCTGCACAACTCGCTGACCGACAGCCAACTCGAAGCGCTATGGCGGATGGTTTGCGATCCCACAAGTTCACTGGCTAAACGACTTGAAAAGGCTCCCCCCGAGTCGATGCAGGCCGAGTGGCGGCAACTGGAGGAGCAGGAGAGCGTGTGGCGAAAACAGGTGCTGGACGCCTGCCGCGAATCGACCTGCGAATTCGCCGCCCGCGCGTGGCGCCGTCCATTATCCGACAGCGAGACGGCTCACTTTCATAGTCGACTCGAGCAATCGCTGGGGGATGGATTGTCGCTCGCCGAGGCGGTGCAAGCCGCGCTCGTGCGCGTGCTCATGTCGCCGAACTTCCTCTACCGCATCGAACGTGGCGGCGCCCCCGTCGCCAAGCCGGTCCCCGCGTTAAGCGACGCCACCAAGCTGCGCACCTTGAACGACTTTGAACTCGCATCGCGCCTGTCGTACTTTCTCTGGTCGTCGCTGCCGGATGATGAATTGCTGGCCGCCGCGGCGCGGGGCGATTTGTCCGACCCGGCGCGTCGTGCCGCGCAAGCCCGGCGGATGCTCAAGGATCCACGCATCCGGCGCTTCGCGACCGAGATGTTTGGCCAGTGGCTCGGGTTTTATCGCTTTGACGAATTCACACGGCCCGATCCGGAACGCTTTGTCGCATTCGATGCCGACCTGCGCAAGGCGATGCACGGCGAGGCGGTCGAGTTTTGCGCGGATCTGGCGGCCAACGATCGCGATGTGAGGCTGTTGCTCAAGGCCGACTACGCGTTCCTGCCGACCCGCAAGCTTGCCGAGCACTACGGTCTCGCGAATCTCGGCGACGCGCAGGCCGATGTCTGGACGAAGTTCAAGCCGGCCGAACCGACAGGAATCGTGACCGCTCCCCGTGTGTCGCTGGCGTCGACTCCGCGTCGCGGGGTGCTCGGCTGGGGCGCCGTGTTGACCAGCACTTCGCACCCGTTACGGACGAGTCCCGTGTTGCGTGGCAATTGGATCCTGTCCGATTTGCTCGGCATCCCCACGCCGCCGCCGCCCAACGCGGTTCCCGAGTTGCCACAGGATGAACGCAACAAAGATGGGTTGACGATTGGACAACTGCTGGCGAGCCATCGCGAGAACGCGGCGTGCGCTGTGTGTCATGCGCGCATCGATCCGCTGGGAATCGCCCTGGAGAACTTCGATCCGATTGGACGGTTCCGGTTGAACGATCTCAACGGCACCCCGATCAACAGCTCGGCCCGCTTGATGGATGACCGGCCGCTGGAGGGCATGGCGGGCCTCGTCGCGTTCATGAACGAAGAGAAACAACAGCAGTTGTTTGTGCGCCGCCTGTGCCGAAAGATGTTGGGGTACGCGCTTGGGCGGAGCGTGCTTCCCGGCGATTTGCCGTTGCTCGCGGAAATCGAGGAAAAATTGAAGACGACCGATGGTCGTTTCACGACGATCTTGGATGCGATTGTTTTGAGCCCGCAGTTTTCGTATTTAAAATTCGAATCGGCCGCCAGTTCCGAAACTCCGGTGAAACGCGAGGGACAGCCATGAGGATCGATGCCAACAGACGGAATTTTCTCCGCGGTCTCGGCGTGACGCTCGCCTTGCCGTGGCTGGAATCGGCAAGCGGCTGGGGAGCCGAAGCGGCCGGCGACAAACCGCGGAAGGCGCCGCGGCGGTTCGCCTGTTTGTTCATGGCCAACGGCGTCGAGCCGGGCCAATGGGGCGCGGACGGAAACGGAAAAGAGATGACGCTCCGCAGCTCGCTCGCGCCGCTCGAGCCCGTCAAGGAACATCTTCTGGTGGTGAACGGGCTGTACAACCCCAAGGCGTTGACAGGGAACGTCCACTTGGCGGCGGCCCCGAACGTCTTGTCGGGCGCGCATGTTACGCCCAGCACTTCCGACCTGTTGGTCGGGACGAGTTTCGATCAACTGTTGGCCGCGGAACTCGGCGGGCAGACGGCCTTTCCGAGTTTGGTGTTGGGCATCGAGCCGCCGACGCTCGGCACGCATAAAGGTTATTCGTGCATCTACAGCGGCCACATTTCGTGGAGCACCCCGAAGACGCCGGTGCCGCGCGAGAACAATCCCCGCGCGCTGTACGATCGTCTTGTCGGCGACCCGCGTGGTCTGAGAAAGGCGAAGAGCGCGCTCGATTTGGTGCTCGAGGATGCGAAAGATATCCTGCCCCGCGTGAGCGCATGGGATCGGCAACGGCTCGACGAGTATCTTTCATCGGTCCGGGAGGTGGAGCAGCGTCTCTCGCGAGTGCCGGACAAAGGCGAACGCCGCGGTCCGAGGGTGGAGGATTTGATCGCCGCCCCGGCCCCGCAGGAACCGCCCGCCTTGCCCGACCACATGCGGCTGATGCTCGACCTGTTGACGATCGCCTTCGTCACCGACTCGACGCGCGTGGCGACGTTGATGTTCAACAACGACCTATCGCGGATGGACTTCGGCTTCCTGCGTCCCGGGAGTTCGGATCTGACCAACATGCACGGCATGTCGCACGCGGGCGGCGCCGACTACGCGTTGATGAACCGGTTTCACGCGGAAATGTACGCCCACTTGCTGACGCGATTGCGGGACGCGTCCGAAGGCGAGTCGAGCGTGCTGGACAACTCGTGCGTTATGTTCTGCAGCAGTCTCATGTCGGGCGGAGCGCACGACCGCACACAAATGCCCGTGTTGCTCGCCGGCAAATTGGGCGGCGAGCTGAAGACGGGCCGCACGCTGACCTACAACAAGGCCCCGGAAGGCCAACGGCGGCTGTGCAATCTGTTCGCGAAGCTGGCCAGCGGTTATGGATTGAAGAGCCACGCGTTCGGCGACAGCACCGAACCGCTCCGCGACCTGTAAACCGTGCGACGGTGATAGACGAATTCCTAAGCGTCGCCAACCGCGGTAGGACGCTTCCCGCAATGCGCGGTCGCCGATAAATGGTGATTCGCGGACAGTGATTCGCGGGCAGTGATTCGCGGACGAGATCGG
>CAIXSC010000380.1 GCA_903921945.1 uncultured Planctomycetaceae bacterium | reverse complement strand
TCCACGTATTCACCGCGACTCGCTCGATCCGATACCGTGACCACCCCGATCCGCGCGATCGCGGAGCCTTTTCCGGTGCGTGCCTGTGGATCGACACACGCCTGCGGACCGGTGCCTGCCTGCGGACCGGTGCCTGCCTGCGGACCGGCGTGCGCCCGTGAATCGGTGGCGGCCGACAGGTTGGGTGAAGGCGTTTTCGCGGGGTCCGCAGCGTGCTCAGCAGTCATCGTTTCGAACTTCGGGGTAACAGGGGCTGCCGGGAGAACGAGTCGGTAAATCGCGACGCGCAGGCCGGCGCGAGTTGTGGGCGGCCGCTTGGCTTTCTATAGTGGTCGCCAGTCTACGCGAATTCGCACGACGCTCAACGGGACAACGCCGCGAGCGGCTAGTTGGCTCGGGGCGCGACGGGCGTGCCGCGACCTGCGGGGCTGGGGAGTCGGAATGCTGACGGGATTGCTGGCGGTTTATTGTGGAATTGTGGTGGGGGCATCCCTGGCGGGTGGATTCATTCCCTCCATCGTGCGGCTTGGACACCGTCGCATGCAGATGCTGCTGAGTGTCGTCGGCGGTCTGATGCTTGGTGTCGGCCTGCTTCACCAACTGCCGCACTCGATCGTGATCGCGAAGGATGGCGGAGCCGGAATTGACTGGTGTGTGGGGTGGATGGTTGGCGGATTGATGCTGACCTTCTTCCTGATCCGTTGGTTCCACGCGCATTCGCATGACGCCGAGCATTCCCATGACCACGGTGGGCATGGTGGCCACGGCCATCACGGTGGGCACTCCCACGGACCGGCGTGCGATCACAGCGAGGAGGCATCGGGGCGTTTAAAGCTGCCGGTGTTAACAGAGGTCGACTTGCCGGTTCGAGAGAGTCGCGGAGCGTCACCGGCGGCGAATTCCAGTTGGCTGGGGATTTTTTTCGGCCTCTCGCTGCACACGTTGCTCGACGGTTTCGCGCTCGGCGCCCACTTCGCGGCCGATTCGGCGCATCTGCATTTGGACGAGCATGGATTCGGTGGGCTTGGTTGGTGGTTGCCGGGACTCGGCACCCTGCTGGGCGTCGCGCTTCACAAACCGCTCGATTCGCTTTCGATCACATCGCTGATGGCGGCTCGCGGTTGGTCTAAACGCCATCAAACGCTGGTCAATTTTGGCTATTCGCTCATGTGTCCGCTGGGTGTCATGTTGTTCCATGTTGGCGCCTATCGGATCGCGGAGAATCACAGCCTGTTCATCGCCGCGGCGGTGGCCATGGCGGCAGGCGTGTTTGTCTGCATTTCCCTGAGCGACCTGCTGCCGGAAATCGAATTCCATTCGCACGACCGTCTGTTGCTTTCCGGCCTGTTGACGCTCGGCTTGGCGCTTGCCTGGGGGATCGGCTTTCTAGAACCCGAGCATGCCCATAGCCATGGCGACGCTGATGGCCACGGAGGCCACAGCCATGCCAGTCATGGCCACGTGCCCGGAGAAGCGAACCGAGAGACGCTTGGAGAAGCTAGCGCGTCGACCCTGGCCCCGCGAAATCCCAGCCTCCCGTCGCTTGGTTTGCCGATGCGGAACGATTGGAAAGCGACGCTGGCAGCCTTGAGCGACCCCACTGCCGCTCCGTTGGAGTCTGGATCCTTCGAGTCAACGCCGTCCGAGTCAACGCCGTCTGGCTCAGCGCCGTCTGGAGCATCGAGCTTGCCTTCCCGCAACTGCG
>CAIXSC010000379.1 GCA_903921945.1 uncultured Planctomycetaceae bacterium | reverse complement strand
CGAGAAGATGTTCGCCTTGCCTTTGCCGTCGCGTCGACGTTTCTTGCAAGAGTCGGGGCTCGGATTCGGCGCGCTCGCGTTGTCGGACATGCTCCATCGCGAGTCGATCGCGAACGAATCGTCCACGGCGGCGCTCGATCCGCTCGCGCTCAAGCCGCCACACTTTCCCTCGAAAGTGAAGTCGGTCATTTGGCTGTTCATGACCGGCGCGCCGTCGCAGGTCGACACATGGGATTACAAGCCCGAGTTGCAAAAGCGGGATGGCCAATCGTTGGCGGGCGCCGACCCGAAGACCGGGTTCTTCACCACGAGCGGCAAATGCCTGAAGTCGCCGTTTGGCTGGAAGCAGTACGGCGAGTCGGCGACGTGGGTGCCGGACATCTTTCCGCATCTTTCGCAGCACGTCGACAAGATGACTTTCCTGCACTCGATGTACTTGCGGCAAAACAACCACGCGCCGGCGTCGATCGAGCTGATGTGCGGGACGAACCGTCCGGGATTGCCAGCGCTCGGCGCTTGGTTGACGTACGGCTTGGGTTCGCAGAATCTCGATCTGCCGTCGTACGTGGTGATGCACGACACGCGGCCGCGGGGTGACGACCAGATTTGGTCGGCCGGATTTTTGCCGAAGAGCTACCAAGCGTTGGCGCTTGATGCGCGTCGCAAGGAGGCGATCGACAACCTTGCGCGGGACGGTCGGCGAACGGACGATCAGCAACGAGCGCAGCTCGACCTGATCCGGCGGTTGAACGAACGTCACGCGGTCGAGCGGCCGGCGCAGGGGGACTTGGCGGCGCGGATCAATTCGTTCGAACTGGCGTATCGGATGCAGATGGCGGCGCCGGAGGCGATGGATTTGTCGAAGGAGACGGAGGCGACGAAGAAGCTGTACGGGATCGACTTGCCGCATTGCGGCACGTTCGGCCGCCAGTGCTTGCTCGCGCGCCGGCTCGTCGAGCGCGGCGTGCGGTTCGTGCAGATCTTCGCGGGGAAGGGCGTGGGCGGCGATGGCAGCGTGAACGATGTGCCGTGGGATTGCCACTCGGATGTGGAAACGAACCATCGCTCATGCGGGATGCACACCGATCAACCGGCCGCCGCGCTGCTCGGGGATCTCGCGGCTCGCGGACTGTTGGATTCGACGCTGGTGATCTGGGGCGGCGAGTTCGGCCGCACGTCGGACAGCCAAGGCGCCAAGGGACGGGATCACAATCCCAACGGCTTCACGATCTGGATGGCCGGCGCCGGCGTGAAGGCGGGTTTGCACTACGGAGCGACCGACGAGTTCGGATACAAGGCGGTGGAGAAGAAGGTCCACGTCAACGACCTGCATGCGACGCTGCTGCATTTGCTCGGACTGGAGCACACCAAGTTGACGTACCGCTTCAACGGCCGCGATTTCCGCCTGACCGACGTCGGCGGCAACCTGATCACCGAAATCCTCGCCTAAATGATTTAGCGGAGCGACGTAAGCCGCCCGGCCATGATCTGCGCAATTGTCGCCAAGATTATTTAGCGGAGCGGCGTAAGCCGCCTGGCAGCATGATTTAGCGGAGTGGCATCAGCCGCCCGGCAACAATTTAGCGGAGTGGCAAAAGCCGCCCGGCAGCATGATTTAGCGGAGTGGCAAAAGCCGCCCGGCAACAATTTAGCGGAGCGGCGTAAGCCGCCCGGCCATGCACAGCGCATCTTATTTAGCGGAGCGGCGTAAGCCGCCCGGCCAGCGGTGCGAATGGTCCTCGACTACCTCACCGCTGGTTCGGCCGTCGAGCTTGCTGAAAGGATGATCGGGCAAGACATCCATTTAGACGTTAGCCCAGGCGATTCCATCAAAGAGT
>CAIXSC010000378.1 GCA_903921945.1 uncultured Planctomycetaceae bacterium | reverse complement strand
GCGCGTGACCTCGATCTTCTTTGCCACCGCGATCTCCTCCTCGCGGTTGAGCAACGGCAGATCGGCCATTTGACTTAGATACATCCGGATCGGGTCGTCGCCCGAGCTGGGCATGTCGCGAACAGGGCGAATGTCTTGAGGCTCGCCATCGTCGTCGTTCGCGTCGGCCACTCCCGTTCGATCGGCCGAGTCGCGCAGCAGTGAACGATCGAATCCGTTCTTGCGACGTTGGCTATCCCCGCCAAAGCTCGCGCCACCCTCGCCGCCGTCCATGGAGCGGTGGAGTCCAGAGCGGTGGGAGGAGCCGCTGGCTCCGCCCTCCGACGAACCGCCGCCGAACAAGCCGCCGGCTCGGCCATTTCCGCCCGCCTGGGTGGAACCTGTCGCCATTCCCCGCCCGTCGCGGCCACCCGCTCGCGGCGCTTCGTCCACCAATTCGATCCCCTGTTCATCCAGGGCGAGCAGCAGATCGTCGAGTTTCTCCGGCGTGACATCCTGGTCGGGCAGATAGGCATTCACCTCGTCGAAGGTGAGGAATCCTTGGCGTTTGCCCTTCGCCACCAGTGTCTGTAATTCGTTCGCGGATTGGGTCATCGGCATCTCCTCCTTGAGTCCTAAACCAGCGCGTGCGGACGCTCGATCGAGCACCGCTCGCTTCCCTCCACAGCGGCCTCATCCGGGTTCCAGCCGCGCCGCTCCTTCCCAGAGCGTTCACGGCCGGCGGGTCTCCCGGCGGCCTACCATGTCCAAAGCTGTCTACCCCTCCATGGGCGACGTCAAGCCTTGGCGTTTACGAGCCAACTCAAACTGCTTCAACAACGTCGCCATCTGCGACGCGTAATCCATGGTCCCCCTTTCCATCGCCGTAAGTTCCTCGCGCAACACCAACTCCTCGCGCCGCGCTTCAAAACGTTCGCACAACTGCGTCAACCGCACGTCGGCCCCCACCGGCGTGATCGCCGCTTTGCGGGTCGCCGACTCGTCCAACTGAATCAACAGGCTCTTCAACCGCGGATCGTCCAGTTCACTCAACACTGACCGGAAATCGGCCGCCTCGCCCATCTCCCGTGCCAAGCGAAACGTGTTGAACAACGTCTTCGCCGGCTTGCTCCGCAAGTCGTCCACCCGCACCCGCGCAAACGCCAGCGGCGCGAGATCGGTGTGCAATACCAAGACTTCGAGCAACTCGAGCTCTTCGGCCGACAAATCGCCGAGCGTCAACGGCGGACCAGCTGGCTCGGCACCCTCCAGATCATCCGCCCCGGCGTATTCCGCGTCGCCTTCCAGCTCAGCCGCGTGTCCGCTGCCATCCGCGCCGTCGCCACCAGCAAGGCCGCCGGCCAGTTCGTTCGCGCCAATCACCGCCGCGTCGAAGTGGCTGGTATCGCGCGAGTGCGTTCCGTCGACAGTATGCATTCCATCGACAGCATGCTCGTTGGCGGGAACAAAGACGCTGCCCGTGCTCGCCGCGCCGCCCGCGATCTTGCCTGGCCCGGCGGCTCCAAACTCCCAGGAAACATCGCCATCGTCTTCGAGGAATGCGTCCCCAACTCCCTCGTCGCTGTCGGCCTCAACGCCTGAATGCACAACGCCTGAATGGGCATCGCCCCGAGCCGTGTCGCTCGGCTTCGCCGCCGGAGCTTGGGGGCGAGCGGTGACGGAAGGACTGGTCCCGGTCGCCATTTCGGGGCCGCTCGACCGCACTTCGTTTCGAACGCCTAGCGGACGTGATGGATACGCGGGCGGCGGCGCGGACATCGAACTGCTGGATGCTTGACGCTGTGTCGCCCGCAACTGCCGCACCAGTTCTTGCACGCGTCGACGCAGAGAATCCGGGTCCACGCCAAACTCGCGGGATACCCGCGTCAACATTTGCTGCTCGCGAAGCGTGTCGCGCACCGGGCCACCGCTCCCGGTTCCGCTCGACCCGCCTTGTCCCAGTCGACCACGCGCGATCGTTGTCAGGATTTCCTCGAGCGCCCGGTTCGATTGATGCGTGTCGAACGTCTTGTTGATGCCGCGAGTCGATGCCCGGAATCGATGCTCCAAAGCGTCCACCGCTTCCGCCAACCGCTGCCGAAATTGATCGGCGGGAAACCGAAGGAAAAAATCGGCCGGGTCCAGCCCCTCGGGCAAGGTCGCGATCCGCAGATCGATTTGATGCGCGACAAACAGTTCCAACACCTCGTTCGTGCGTCGCTGCCCCGCCTTGTCGCCGTCGAGCACCAGATAGATCGTGTCCGCGAACCGGCGCATCAACGCGAGATGGCGGGCATTGATCGCCGTGCCCAACACGGCCACGACATTTCCCACCCCGCACTGATGAGCCAACACGACATCTGTGTAGCCTTCGACAACGACAATCGATCGCTGCTTGCCGATGGCATCCTTCGCCACATCGAGCGCGTACAAATTGTCGCTCTTGGTGAACAGCCGGGTCTCCGGCGAATTGACGTACTTCGCGGTGTTCTCGCTGCCCGGCCCCGGCATGACCCGGCCGCCAAACGCGATCGGACGCCCCACCGAATCATGAATCGGAAAAATCACCCGGCCGCGAAACCGGTCGTAGTAATTGCCGCTGGTCTGGCTTTTGCCGGCCACGCCGCACGCTTCCAGGATCAACGGTGAAAACGCGGTGCCTCGGGCGCGATCGAGCAACCATTGCCAGGACGGCGGCGAATAGCCGATCTGGAACCGACGGATACTGCCTTCATCGATCCCCCGGTCCGCCAGATACCGCCGCGCCTCCAGACCGTCACTCGACCGCAAGCACTCGACAAACTGCTTCTCCGCCCACGCCATCGCCTGGAACAAGGTCTGCTTGTCGTCAACACTGCCCGGCTTGGCTTGCGGGCCCATCGGCACCAACGGGATGTTCACTCGGTCCGCGAGAATCCGCAGCGCCTCGGGGAATGTCACCCGCTCCTTGCGCATCACGAAATCGAACACGTCGCCGCCGATGTCGCAGACAAAACACCGCCAGTACTGCTTCACCGGATTGATGTTCAAACTCGGCTTTTGATCGTCGTGGAACGGACAGCGAGCCAAATACGCCGCGCCCTGCCGCCGCAGTTCCAAGTAGCCGCCGACCAAGTCGACGATATTCGTCGCCTGGCGCACCTGCTCCTTGATCTCCTGCCACGAACCGCGCGACACTCGCCGTCCCTCCCACTCTTCCAACCACCCGACCACCACGCACGCACGAGCCCACCGCTCAGATGCTAGCCCACCGCTCCGTTGCGAACCGGCGACTCGACACGCCGGCCCACCGCTAAGACGCTAGCCCACCGCTCCATCGCAAACCGGCTGCTCGACACCCGGCCCGCCGCCCAAGATGCGCTCCGCCGCCCAAAATGCCATCCGCCGCCCAAAATGCTAGTCCACCGAGTAGTGCTCATCTGTGCACATCCCACCCCGGTCGGCCGCTAATTATAGAGATTGCCCAGAGGTGGGTCAATGCCGATAAGTTATTGCTGGAAAAGGACTTGCGTCGCGTTTTTGAAAAAACTCAAGAATTCGGCTAGGAATGCCGAAGCCAGCACCGCACTCATTCCCAAGTTGGTCCCGCGTCGAGCACCGACGCGACAACCCGGCCGTGAACCAAGAGGCGATCACCGCCAAGCAAGCGACCAACCGTGCCTCTCCCCAGGCTGCCGTGACGATCGGTACCTCACCGCGACTCTGCCCAGCCTGCCGCGAAATCCGGGGTGAAAGCATCCGAGGCACGCTCGCGGTTTGCCACGGCTTCACATTGCCGCTAACACCCGCCGCATGTACTCGATACTTTCCCGAGCCAGCCGTTCGATGCCCGGTTCGTAATCGAACACTTCGACCGATACCCAGCCTTGGTAATTCACGTCCCGCAAGGCTTGGAAGATCGGGGTGAAATCGAGTTCCCCCATGCCTGGCCCGCGGCGGTTCGGGTCATTGGCATGGAAGTGAACCATCCACGGCGCGAACTGCCGGATGGTCTCCGCGACCGGCCGCGATTCGCTCGACATCGCCTTCACGTCCAGGTGGAGCCTGACCTCGGGCGCGTCCACTTTCTCGATCAACTCGACACCGCTCGCCGCCGTCAGCAGAAAATCCCCTTCCTGCGGTCCGAGCGGTTCGACGGCCAACACGCAACCGCATTCGCTCAGTGTTGGCACCACTCGGCGAAGCACGTCGGCGGCGAAATCGATCCCCATCGCGTGCGTGACGCCAGGCAGCAGATTTCGCTGGAGCGGCGAGCCAAGAACCAGGATTCGTCCGCCCAGGTCGCGGCAGAGCCGGACCAGTTCACAGAGGTAGGCGCCGGTCCGTTCGCGCACCGCCTCGTCGGGCGTTGTGAGATAATACCCCTGGGTTTTCGCCAGCAACCAATGCAGTCCCACGGTTTCCAGTCCCGCCTCGGCCGTCATCCGCCGGATCTCCGCGCGTCGCGCGGGCGTGACGGCGTAGGCGTCCGCCCCAAGCGTGAACGGGGCGTACTCGATGCCCTTGTAGCCACATTCGCGAGCGAAGGCGAGCGCCTTCTCCAACGGCCAGTCAAGAAACGTTTCGTTGCAAATCGCGAAATTCATAGTCTCGGAAACCGCACGAGGGTTATTGTTGGCCGGCACGCGGGCCTGTCTCAACGGGCCTGTCTCAACGGGCCTGTCTCAACGGAAAAACATCAAGGTGATCGCGATGAAGATAGGTATCAGAATCCCACCGCTATAAGCCATGTACGCAAAGAATCCGGGCATCCGCACGCCATTCTCTTCGGCGATCGCTTTCACCATGAAATTCGGCCCGTTGCCGATATACGAATTGGCGCCCATAAACACCGACCCGCACGAGATTGCCGCGAGCAGCAATTGAGCCGCTTCGCCCTGTGCCAGGAACTCGCCCAGGAACCGGCCTTCCGTCGCGATGCCCTTCAGGCCGCAAGCCGTGGCGGAAAACGTCAGGTAGGTTGGCGCGTTATCCAGGAAGCTCGACAGAATCCCCGACGCCCAAAAGAATTGCCACGGCTCGCTCAGGCCAAAGCGCGCGCCGAACACGTCCCGCTGTCCTTGCCCCCAGGCATTAAGGATCAAGAGCGCCGGAGCCATCGTGACGAAGATGCCCGCGAACAACACGGCGACTTCGATAATCGGCCCGAAGCCAAACCGGTTCCGCTCGCGATTCACCGATGGCGTCGTCACGTACGACAATACGGTCAACACGGCCATGCAAACCTCGGCGACGCCAAACGGCCAACTCCAACGGCCCGCCGAATAAATCACGACGACCACGCCCGCCAGAAAGGCGATGTTGGACGCGCCCACCAATCGGAACGGCTCGTGCTCTTGAACCTTGTCGAGCAGCGAACCGCTTGTCGCCTTTTCCTCGCGGTTCAACGCGACTTGATCCCAGATGTTAAACACGATCAATAAAAGGATGTTCGCCACCAGCCACTGCTTCCACAGCCCCAACGTCCATTCAAACGGCACCCCCTTCAAGAAACCCAGAAAGAGCGGTGGATCGCCCAACGGAGTCAACAGTCCGCCGCAATTCGAGACAACAAAAATGAAGAAGATGACAATATGCGCTTTCTTTTGCCGGCTGGCGTTCGCTCGCAACAACGGCCGTATCAGCACCATCGAGGCGCCGGTGGTGCCGATAAAATTCGCCAGCACGGCTCCCAAGGCCAACACCAAACTGTTCACAAGCGGCGTGCCGGACAAGGAGCCCTGAACATAAATGCCGCCGCTGATGACGAACAACGCCGAGAGCAGGACGATGAACGCGATGTACTCTTCCGCCTTCTCGATCAAGACATGCAAGCCTTCGCTGCCGCCCATCGCTAGCAGATAAATGGCGACCGGACCGGCCAGCACGGCCGCGACGATCGCTCGATTCTTGTTGTGTTCCCACCAGTGGGGCGCGACGAGCGGAAAAACCGCGATCCCCAGCAACATCAGCCCAAATGGCAGAACGCTCGCGAGCGGCAAATCTCGACTCAGCGAAGGCCCTTCGTCCGAGCCTTTCGCGGCCGCCTCGGCCGGTTTCGGGACATCAACCTCGGCGGAGGCAGCGGCGGCGGGCGGAGCTGAATCCTGTCCGCGGAGCAAGGCGGCCGGCGCCAGCGAGGCGACGCCGATGATGGCGGTCAGAAGGGCAATTCGCAGCCCGAAGCCCGGGCGGCCGGCGACACGACAACGAACGTCGTCGCTCGGGAAAACGACAACTTTGGCGAATGATCGATCCACACTAACTCCCCCATGAGGCCGCCTCGACTGATGGGGAAGAATCGTAACAGTCCGTCCGATCGTCTTCAATCGTTGGCCGCAAGGTACTGCCGGGCGCCGAAGCGGCGTTGGCGGTACAGCACCAAGCCGTGGGCGGCGTGATACAGTTGCCCGCACTCCAGATCGAGCTTGTGGGTGCGTTTCAGCAACTTGAGCAGGGCGACGACGGCTCGCACGAGCCACGCCTCCTTGAGTTGCTCATCGGTGGAAGCAACGACAACGAACTCCAGCACGTGTCCGGAAGAACCGAGTTGTTCGCCAAGATCCTTCGATTGGCCGGTTCGCTGGAAGTAGTTGCTCGACAGCGAGCCATCCGGGTTTTGGAATCGCTTGGCCCGGGCGACGCAGTCCCGGATCTTCTCATCCGCCTTTTGCCACACCCCTTCGATTTTCCCGCCGTTGCGGGCATGTTGGTTGAACGCCATGGTGATGCCGGTCATGCGGTGGCTTCCACCGCAAGCGCTAACGGCAAGATCGTGGTTCAGTTCGATTTCCACGAGCCGTTCGGTGGACCATTCCTTCCCGTCGCTCGCCGTCCAGCGGTGATCGGTCGGGCGATACGCGGTCAACGCCATGATCGTCCAACTGTATTCCTGCTCGACGTTGGTTGGAACGTCGTACTCAACCTGCCGCAGGTAGTCCTCAATCGTGAAATCGCGGCCGGCCGCCTTGATTTCCTGGTCCAGTTTCATGCCGACGTCGGCGAGGTATCCGAGCCACTGGTCGGCGTGCCCTTGTCCCGTCTTGCTGCCCGATTCCACGATCGCGCGCAGGCCGGGGCGGGGCGGCTCGCCCAGCGCCACGCCGGCTTCCATCGTCCAGCCGGTCATGCGACCGCCCGACAGCAGATACTCGAGCGCCGAAACGTCTTTTCCGTCGTTGTCCGTGATCAGGAAGTCATGACCGTAGGCCAAAGCGCCATGGACGATCTGCCACGCCGCATGGTTCTTCAGGTTGAGCCGTCGGCCGTGGCAGGCGAATTCAAGCTCTTCATCCAGCATCCGCCGCAGCTCGTCGTCGCTGGGAATCGATTCCTGGGAAGCGGTGGTCGCGGTGGCGCCGGGATCGCCGGAGCCCGTTTTCGTTTCTTCCGGACCGCACCCGCTCGAGGCGAGCCACGTGGCCAGTGCCGGGACCGCTAACAGCGGGACACCGAGCGAGCCCGCTAAAAATTGACGTCGAGCCAAAGCAGGGGGGGGATCGGGACGATCGGACGGGACGCGCATGGCGGAATTCCGGGGGGGAGAAGGCGAAGCTTGCCGGTTTCATCGACCGCTTCAGCTTCATTCGTTCAGCCTCGAACGCTACGACTTGCCAATCTGGCGAACCACAGCCCGGCGGAATGCGTAATTCCCCTAGAAACCCGGTTATCGGGACTTGCCGCCGGTTGCGATCGCGTAGAATTCAACGGCTC
>CAIXSC010000377.1 GCA_903921945.1 uncultured Planctomycetaceae bacterium | reverse complement strand
CACAGGCGACGGAGTTCGCGTCTTGCGGCGGATCGGCGGCGCTGAGCCACTACTTGGGACGCGTTGGAAAGCAGGCGGGCGACAAAACGACGCATGAAGCGATCTCGATAGTCGGGTGCGAAGGCGGGAAGAATCTGGAAGAAACGTCTTTAAGGTTCTCCGAAGGATAACACGCACCGCGATGACTCTCCCAATTTTTTGTTCGAGTCAGCACCGGTTTACGGCTTTTGCCCAACGACACACTCGACTCGAGTGTTGGCTTGGACGACGGTCTTCGGAAACGGGAATTGGCCGATCACCATCCCGACCTGCGGATCGGAAGCGGCGACGTCGGCTACCGAGCCCAAAACCAATTTGGATCGGATCAACAGTTCGCGGGCCTCGGCCAGAGGTTTTCCCACGATATCCGGCATCGTGACCGACTCGGTCGATACGGCGAAGAAGCGTTTCACCTGCGCATCTAGCCACATTGCTACTTCTTGCGAGCCGTCTCATCGCTGGTTGAATTCGCCATGGCTCGCTCGTTGCCGTTGAGGGGCGGTCCGCGCGGCGAGCTTCTTGCCGTCCGCAAACTTGGGATGAACCTTCCGCCTGATCCATGGAGGTCGATTAGCCCAAGCACGCTAACCGTAGCCAATTGGGATTGCAAGACGTTGAATCTGCCCTGGTGTTGGGGCCGGCCCATTTTGGGACGATTTCCCAGTCCGATGCGGCGAATACCGGCAACTTGAAAAGAGGCCATGAAATCGCTGGTTTCGGAGGGGCGGGGAATCGGATCGAGCATGGTGCTTGACACGCGAATCGTTTCTGGTCGGGCGTCGCATCCAGCGAATCATCCAGCGAATCGTAATGCTATTCGGCGTTAGCGCGATCCCGGATTTTCTCGAAGAAATCGCGGGCCGCTCGGTGGTAGCGAAGAACTTCCTCGCGCTGCTTGGGATCGTCGAGCGACAGTTGACGCTCGCGGGCCGCGAGCCAGTCGATGAAGAATTGGGCCGCCGAGCGGCTCACGCGGGGCTGGTCGCCGATCATCACATAATACGGAGCGCTCATTGCGAAACGGAACGTGCGCGGATGGTTGGTGATCGCGCGGATCGCCAACCAACCGCTTCGGTCAAACTCCACGGTGGGCAGTTCGCCTTGGTTTTTGACCCAGTCGGCGAGCCTCGTCTCCTGGATGATCTTTCCATCCTTGATGATTTCGAGATACTCGACACGCTCACGCATCGAAAGTTGCAGGGCGATCGACAATTCGACCTTTTCACCCGGATAAGCTTGAAATGTGTATCCCGGCAACTCGCCGTTCACGCGGGGCCGCAACAGCGGGCCATTGGTGACGAACGAACGACCGGCGCGAAGTCCGTCCCACCATGCCTCCCAAGTCGGTTCGCCTTCGCAGTGAACGTAGACACGGTTATAGCCGACCGGATTCGGCGACCAACCCGAACCGCTGCCGGCGGAGGGAGGCAGGCGTAAGCCGCATTCCAGCAGCTTGGAGTAGATGTCGAGCGACCAGCGGGCAATTCCGTGCGGATTGGGGTAGAACGCCGAGTCCCGCGGATAGCCGCCCGCCTCGTGCGTTACCATCGTGTCGCGTTGGAGGTGGCTGTGGGCGATGGCGACCGAGTCGAGTCTACGGCTCGCAACCCATACGGGCAGGTCCCACGAAAACGGCCGCGCGGCGTCCGCATGCGGGATAACCATCGACTCTGACGGGCCTGTTTGTTCCCTCTCGTGGGGTTCCGCTTGGCGGGCGTCCGCGTTCGGGGGTGCCCCGTTGGGTGTAGCCCCGTTGGGTGTAGCCGTGCTTGTTGTCGGTTTGGGAAGCGGAGTTGCGTGGGCCGTTTCGACGTGGCGGCTGGGCGTGGCGGGCGCCTTTTTCGCCGCTTTGAGGAAGTCGACCGCCGAGGGGTATTCCCAAGCGGCAGTCGCCAGCGGCAGTGGAGTATAGGTGTTAAAGAGCAAGAGACCGCCACCTCCACGATCGTCGTAGTAGGCTCCGGCGGCGAGAAACCGTGCCGGTGCGAATGCCTTCGGTTCCCGATCGGCCGGAGAGGCGGCTTTCAGGCTGGCGGACGCGTCGCTTGACGATCTGGCGGCGCCAGCGGCCGATGTCGTCAGCCCATCCGCGGACAGCTTCTCGGATCTGGCGGACTTGGGAACGGAGGCGCCCTTGGGCTTCGCGGAACTCGTGTGCGTGGCAATGGCTGCGAAATGCAGGTCGTCGGCGAGCATCAGCAGGGGTACATCTTTGGGCAACCGACCGATATGCAGGTCTCCCGAATACCAGCCTTCTTTTTTGAGATTGACGAAGCGGCGCAGTTCGACGGTCTTGCTGTCGTTCGCTCCGGTTGAGATCGTGAAGTGGCCCGAAACGATTTTGTATTCCGGACCGCGTTCGATGTCGAATTCGTAGTCGCCGTTAGGGAGGTCGAGCAGGATTCGGCCGTCGAAGCAGAAGTGGTCGTGCCAAGCGGGCACTCGCGGCGGACGCACCGGCTTGCCCCTCGAACCGCGCAGATGCATGCGAACGGCGAGTGGTTCGCCCGTTTCGCTATCAACTGCTCGAATTTCGAGCTGCCCGGCGACCGCTGGGGCGGCGAGCACGACGAGCGCGAGGGCGGCAAGGATGGCGGCAATCGCCAGGAATGCCACGCCGGCCTGGGCGAGGGCGATGGCGACCCGCCAACCGCCCCGCCCGGGCGAATCAAATGTTCGGATTGATCCGTCGGCAGTGCTTTTCGAGTGCGTCATGGGGTCCCCTATGCGTGGGCAGGCGCTGCTTCCAGGTTCGGTCGGCGCTCCGCTGCGGCTTGCTGGAGACCGACTTGGGCGTAGAATGCAGCGATTCCCTTAGCCGAACCGCACTTGCCCGCATAATCAGCACATGGAAGAAGACTACTACGCAATCCTCAAGGTTCCCCGCGAAGCTTCAGCCGACGAAATCCAAAAGTCGTATCGGAAGTTAGCCGCGAAATACCACCCCGACATGAATCAGGGGAACAAGAAGGCTCGGGAAACCTTCCAAAAGGTGCAGCGCGCGTACGAAGTGCTAAACGACCCCGAAAAGCGGAAGCTGTACGACAAGTTCGGCAGCTCGTTTGAAGGTGCTGGCTCGAGCGGGCCCGGCGGTCCGCAATGGCGGTCGGCAGGCCCCGGCGGCGTCGAAATCGATTTCAGCCAGTTTTTCGGAGGTGGCGGCGGCGGCGGCGGGGGAGCCGGTGGCGATCCATTCAGCGAGATTTTCAAGCAGTTCGGAGGCGGCGGAGCGGGACCGGGTAACGGTGGAAAACGCGGCGGGCGGCGCAGCCATCGCGGGGCGGACATCACTCACGCGATCGACATTCCGTTCAAGGACGCGATCATCGGCGGCGAGGTGTCGCTCAAATTGGATCGGCCGGGTGGCCAGTCCGAGACGATCACGGTTCGCATTCCGCCCGGAGTCGCGGATGGTCAAACCATCCGGGTTCGTGGCCAAGGCGAACCGGGCGGCGGCGTTCCTGGCGACCTGCTCCTCACGGTGCGGGTCGGTGGCCATTCGTTTTATACCCGGCGCGACAACGACCTCATCGTTCGTGTTCCCGTAAGTCTCGGCGAAGCGGTGGGCGGGGCGAAAGTCGATGTTCCCACGCCCTGGGGCGTGATCGCCATGAAAATTCCTGCCGGCACCAGCGGTGGCAAACGTCTACGGATCAAAGGACATGGCGTTCGCAGCCGCAAGGGCGAGGGCGACCTGTTTGTCGAAGTCCAAATTGTCCTGCCGGCCACGCTGACCGACGAACAGCGTCGGCTCGCCGAAAAGTTCGACGCACTCCAGCCCGTGACGCCGCGCGCCGAACTGCAATGGTGACGCGATGAGCCGTGGCAAGGCGGAGATCGGCCATCCCTTCGGCCGCGACTTGCGAGTGCTCGCCAAAACCGACTTCGACCGCGTGCATGCCGCGCGGCGTTCGGCGAGCGACGGTCTGCTGGTTGTGAGTGCGTCGCGAAACAGCCTTTCGGTCTCCCGTTTGGGGTTGGCCGTCGGTCGCGTGGTTGGAAATGCGGTGGTGCGAAATCGCTGGAAACGCTGGCTCCGCGAAGCGTTCCGCTTGGAACAGCGGGAACTGCCAAGCGGTTTGGATCTGGTCGTGCGTCCCCGACCCGGTGTGAAAGGCGACTTCGACGCGGTCCGCGTCTCGCTTCGGACATTGGCTCAGCGTCTGGCCAAGCGACGGTGAGGCGACCATGGCAACCGATGCGGATGCAGTAGACGAACCCGTTGAAATGGCGGCTGGCCGAGCCTTGGATGGCAGCGGGCTTGCGTCGCCGACGATGGAAGAACCTGAGCAGGGCGAGCGGCCCGGGGCGGTGTCAAACGGGGCGGGGCACTCGGCGGCGGATGACGCGCGTTGGCGCCGTGTTGTCCGGTGGCTGACGGGCACCGGACCGGCTGCCGCGCTGGTGTTTGCCGTGCGCGGCTATCAAGTGCTGCTCGGGCCGTTCCTTGGCGGTCATTGCCGCTTCCAGCCGACCTGCAGTCACTACTTTATCCAGGCCGTGCAGAAGCACGGGCCATGGCGTGGCGCCTGGAAAGGAACCTTGCGGGTGCTCCGCTGTCATCCGTTTCGGCCCGGCGGTTACGATCCGCCTTGAACGGGCGGAATGTAGACATTGGTAAGTGCCGCGTAGTCTTCGCGCACCGGGCTGAAGACGTCGAGCACCACCGCGGGGCCGTCGACCGCGACGGCGCGGTGTGGCGTGTGTGGCGGGATAATGAACAGATCGCCGGCTTGGCAGAGCCGGGTCTCCTCGCCAATGGTCAATTGCAAGCGGCCTTTCAGCAGAATGCCGCCTTGTTCGTGAGGATGGCTGTGGAGCGGCACCTCGGCCCCGGCGTCCATTTCCAGATAGGAGAGCATCAAATTCTGGCCGTGCGGCGTCCGCATCCGACAACCGGGTACAGGCTCGATCGGGCGGATCGTGGAGACATCGATGAATGGCATGGAGGAACTTTCCGGGAGTAAGAGCGAGGGCTGGCGGTCGCGATCGGATGTCAATTCTGCGGTGGCGGCGTGCGGCCGTAAATGCCCGGTTCGTCCGTGCCGTCGCCGTTCCAATCGCCCACCACAGGCAGATCGCCTTGGCCACCGAGCTTCAAGACGCGGTCCTGCGAATCGACTTGGTGATTGTGATTGATGTCGATGATCCAGACGCCTTGCCGGAAGACAGCGATTTCGTCGATGCCATCCCCGTCGAAGTCGCCAACGACCGGATGATCACCGGGTTGGCCGAACTCAATGACATCCCGCGAATCGTCCGCGATTCCATCGCCATTGCGATCCAATTGCCAACGACCTTCGCGGAAGATGCCAATCGTGTCGATGCCGTCGCCATCCCAGTCGCCGGCGATCGGCGCGTCGCCTTTCAATCCATAACGGAACACGTGGTCAATCAAGTCGGCCCGCGGGTCGCCCTTGGATGACAACTGAAGGAACCTGAGTCCATCGGTCGCTTCGTCGACATGGGGCGGAACGTTTTTCGGGACAGGCTGCGGCCGGTTCTGGAAGTCGGGCAAACCCGGTTCGCGGGCGAGCTGCCGACGATCGCCCATCCATTCCTCGCCCAAAATCCCGATGTCGTCTTTCCCGTCGCCATTCCAGTCGCCGACAACCGGCCGGTCATTGACGGAGCCCAGCCGAGCCCACAGATCGTCGTCGTCCCACTGGCCGTTCCCATTGACATCCAGGAACCATTCGCCGTTCAAGTAAACACCCAGGTCGGCTTGGCCGTCGCCGTTGAAGTCGCCAGCCACGGGAATCGCCTCGACCGATCCGAACACGAATGCCGAAAGGAGCGGCGAGGCATCCGGTCCCAAACCGGTTGCCACCAGCCATTGGGCTTCACGCAGCCGCGCCGAACGCCAGCGTGCGAGTAACGGCGAGCTGCGTAGAAGCATCCCTGGATCGGCAGCCACCGTCGCCACGCCACGCGGCCGACCGGCGTCCACCACGCTCAAGTGCCACATGGCGCCGGAACGTCCGGCCGAATTGCCAACCACCTCGACGGTCGGCGCGGGCTGGGAGACCACCAATGTCGGCCGATCCGCCTCGCGGTAGGTTTCGCGAGTCGGTACGTACTCGAGTGGAGGCTCACCCTCAGGCGGTGTTTCCGGCGGCGGTGGTGGTGGTGGTGGCGGAGGTGGTGGTGGAGGAGGTGGTGGCGGAGGAGGAGGTGGTGGTGGAGGCGGAGGTGGTGGAGGCGGAGGTGGTGGCGGCGGCGGCGGCGGAGGAGGTGGTGGCTCCTTAAGAATCTGGACTTCGCTGAAATTGTTGTGCCTCGACTCTTGTCCGTAGCCGAGCGGGATGCGAACGATCGAGTCGAAGTCGGTTTCTACGGCCAGCGTGGCGATGATGTCGGCGGGAACGATTTGGTTTCGATTGAGCGCTACGCCGCTGGTGGAGCCTGGCGTATCGATACTATCCACCAACTCGGCAGGCTGTTGTTGAAAAACCGCGTATGACGCGTCGCCTCGGAGGCCAGCGAATTCATAGAACCCGTTGGCGTTCGTGACCGCCGTGATGGGCTGGTTGGCCGGGTAAAGGCCCGGCAGGGCGTCGGCCCCAAGCAAGGGTTGACCGGTGACGCCGTCGCGGAGTTCGAGCGTGACATTCTCGAGCGGCGTGTCGTCGGCCGTGCGACGGCCATCCCGTAACAAGGCTAGATTCGCGGGCGGCAATCCATCGCTCGTGAGGATTGCCGGACCGTCTTGGAAGACGAAGCCACTTAATCGGCTCGGTGGCAGCTCGCAGAAATCGTAGAACTCAGCGGACGTCCCCGATCCAAGAAAGACGTTGTCGATCAGGTTTTCCCGGGACAAGTCGCCGCCCGCGTTCCCTGGGAACACAGGGCCATTGAAATGGGTTGCGGGCTGCGTCTGTCGAACGGAATAAACGCCGGGCGCGACCCCGGTAAAGCGGTAGTCGCCGTTGGCATCCGTGCGAGTGGTGGCGACGACGCGTTCCTGCTCGTCCAGCAGTTCGATCTCGATGCCGGCCAGGGGCGTGGCTTTGGAAACGTCCAGGCAGGTGTCGTCGGAGTTCGCGCTTACGTTACCGGAGATCGAGGCGGGAAGTCGTTCGCCGAAATTGTAATCGACGCCGATGTCGCCCCATTTCAGGCGAATCTCGCGAATGGCGTCGCCTTGAGGGGCGAGCATGCCGATGGCTGCGGTGTCAATGGTGCCCACCGAGTCGCGGCCGTCGAGCCAACCCAAGGGCTGCTGCTCAACGAGTTCGTAGACACCCGCAGGCAGATCTCGGAATGCGTAAAAGCCGAGGCTGTCCGTGACGGTGGATCGCACGACGGCGCCGGAACTGTCGCGCAGTTCGACGGTCGTTCCCGGAATCGGAGTTTCCAGACGCTGGAAAACGCCGTCATCGTTCCGGTCGTGATAAACGAATCCCGCCAGCAGCGCCGGCAGATGCTCACAGAAATCGTAATTCAGCCCGGCACCACCCGGCGGCAGGCGGATCGAACGGATTGAGTCGTCGCCGGTGGCGGCGCCTCCAAGCGTTCCCACGTGATCATCGCCATCGAGCATGCCGGCTGGGGTGGTCTCGACGATCGAGTATTCGCCCGGCGGGAGATTCGTGAACTCGTATCGGCCATCCGGGCCGGTGCGAGTGGAGGCCACTAAATCACCCTGGGCGTTGAAGAGCCGGATTTCCACATTGGCGAGCGGCACGGCGAGCGGCCCGTCGCAATCGCCGGTCGGGTCGGTCTGCGACACGCGGCCCGACAGCCGACCTGGCGGGATTTCGCCGAACAGGTACTCGCGGCCGGCATCGCCGCCATTAAGCGTGATCTCGACGATCCGATCGCCCGGATTCTCCGCTCGGCCGCGCGGGTCGCCATCGACGTCGCCGGCCCGATCCAATCCATCGAAGTAGCCGTCAGGCTGTTGCTCTTCGACGCGGTACGAGCCGGGCGTAAGATTCGTGAAACAGTAATTGCCGTCCGCATCGGTGACGGCGTCCACCGCGGCTTGAGTGTCGATCGTGGTGACCGGGATCGCTCGCAAATCGACGCCCGCAATTCCCGGTTCGCCCGGGTCGCGACGGCCGTTTTGATTCAGATCCTCGTAAACGGCACCGCACAAGCTGGCTGGCCGAATCGCCTGTTGTACCGCGACCAAAACCCCTGTGGAACGATCGCGTTTGCCATCGACGTTGTCGGCGGGCAAACCGGTCGAGTTATTGTCCGTCCGTAGCAGGTCGGTGCCGGCGAATAGCGGATCGTACACGTTCATGAACACGCCGTCGCCGCTCGCGTCAGCGTAGTGCGGCGCGACAAACGCCGCGGTGGCCGTCGATCCCTGGAACTCGACGCCCGAAGCGATCGGGTCGACGCCGCCGTTGAACACCGCCAGATTCTTCGCCGGATCGATGGAAGGGTCGATGTGCTGGATCTCATCCACGTCGATCGAAAACACAAGGCGTTCACCGGCCTCGAACCCTGTGAATTCGAGTTCCAGCCGCTGCCCGCCGTCGACCACCTTCCAGGCGACGGAGTCGATACCGTTTCGCGACAAAACGGTCATCGGAAACGCCTCATCGGCGCCGACGCCTTCGTGAAGCGTGTCGAAGACCAAATCGCCGCGACTGTACCCTGGCGCGCCTTGGTCGGTGTTGATGACGAGCCGTGTTAGCTGCGTGCCTGGGGCGCCTCCTTCAAACTGGACTTCGAAGGTGTCGCCGTGAATGTCCGCGCCGCTGTCCTCTTCGATGTAGACAACTCCGAGCCTTGCTGGATCGGCAGCCATCAACTGACGCCGCTCCATCGGTTCGACTAAGAACCGTCGGCGCGTTTCGCCTTCGCTGCGCCGCTCGAGTCTTTTGGCATCACGCCTTATCTCACGCCTTATTTCACGCTTGGTTTCAGGCTTGGTTTCACGCTTGGTTTCAGGCTTCGAGTCTCGCTTCCTTTCGAGCAGCGTGTCACGCTTTGTTTCGAGCGGCGCAACCAGTTGCTCTTCGAACCGCGTGTCACGTTCGCTACCGCTCCGAACCGGTTGAGCGGACGGAGTTGGTCGTCGATTGAGAAGCCAGCGCCAAACCACTTAGCGTTTCTCCTCGGATTGGGCACGGACGCTCACCGGTTCTGGCGGGCCGGCCACTTCCAATTTTTCGACAGAAACCTCATCGGCCATGGCCCACACGCGGGCGGTCGTGTCGAAGCATCCGGCAGCCAACAGCCGGTAGCGGGGGCTGTAAGCCAGACTGGCGACACTGCCCAGCGGTCCCGTCAGTTCGCCAATTTCGACGCGTTGCTTCAAATCCCAAAGGCGCAGGCGGTTGTCGGCGCCGCCGGTGGCGAGTTGTGTGGGGCCGATGAACGCGATGCAGAGAATTTTTCCCTTGCCCACAGGCAGGTCAAATCCTTCATCGTCCGCTTCGACACCGTGAATGTGTACCACTCGGTCTTCGCCGGCAGTGACCACGTACTGGCCGTCGGGGGAGAACGCGAGACCGCGGACCCGCTGTCGATGCGCCCGATAGTCAAAGAGGTGTTCGCCCGTAGTCGCTCGCCAGATGCGTGTCGCGCCATCGCGTCCGGCAGCGGCGAGCCAGCGGTCGTCGGGCGAATAGGCGATGACTCGCATATCCGCGCCGGGACTGGGCAATTCCATGATCAGTGAGCGTTGAGCGGTGTCGTACACGCGAACCCGGTTCTCAAAACCGACACCGGCGATGCGATCGCCAGCGCGGTTCCACGCCAATTGCGTCACCACATGACGAGCATCCGAGAACACGTGGACAGGCTCGCCGCTGGTGGTGTCCCAAAACACGACGCGGTGGTCAGCGCCGGCGGTCGCCAGCACTCGGCCCGCCGGGTGGTAGGCCACGGACAAGATCCAATCGGCGTGGCCACGCAGCATCGTCGCGGGCCCATCCCCCGCGATATTCCACAGGTAGATGTGATGATCGTCACCGGCCGCGGCGAGTTTTGGTTCTTGCGGATGAAAGGCGACCGTAGTGATAACGGGAGGACGGTCGCGGGAGGTCCGCGATGGGGCCTGCAATACGCGGTGCGGGCGGTCGAAACGAGGTGCCTGCGGGTCGGCAAGTAGTTGGCGGTCTACCGCCACTGTCCCCGCGACGCTCGCCAATCCGGCCACGGCGCTGCTCAACAGTTCTCGCCGCGTCATCCGCATATGATGCCTGTCCGCTTCCGTTCGTGGCCTGACAACGCTTCCATTCGTGGCACGGCAAGGCGTGCCCGTCAATCGGCGGCGCACGTCAAACCCTAGTCCTTATCGGAGGAATACTGTCTTCAGTCGCAACGAATCGACGCCCCGTGTCACCTCCGCCACTAACGGGCGAAAGCCGTGACGTTTAGGCAAGAAAGGCCGCCCGCGCGACATCGATATTGAGGGAGGCCAGACGCCGTAAAATGCTCGGACGCGTCGCCGGTTAGTGCTCCGTTGATGAGGTGGATGTTCCAAGTCGTTTGGCGGTCACGAGGGAGACGATGAAAAACTGTGCCGATCGGGAAGATTTCGAGGGCCACCGTGTGAAGTTGACGCGGGTATGCCGGCGAATCGGTGGACAACGCAGGCTTTTAGGCGGTGGCCTTCTTGCTTTTCCGAATCCGGGGAGTGGGCGGGCACCGAGTAAAGTGGATTCGCCAAAGAAATCTGAAAAAAAGTTGAGCTTGCGCTCTGGCCGGATCATGGGGTGCGGCGAAAGATTCTCGCGAGGGCGGAGGCGAAGGCTAGCGTTAGGAATCGAGGGGCTCGACGGCGGTTCGGAAGTTGGATTTCGAGTCTGATTCCGCTCGGCTTTTGCCTTGAGTTATGCCGGAAAAGTGACTGCATGCGTGGGGCATGTTCTTTGGGAGAAGGAGACTTCCCCATGCCTCGTAGTACGCGCCGACGGCTTATCGATGAGAAGCGAGTTGGCACTTACCACTGCAGTAGTCGATGCGTTCGGCGGAGTTCTTTCCGCGATCGCACGGCTGGCGGACTGGAACT
>CAIXSC010000376.1 GCA_903921945.1 uncultured Planctomycetaceae bacterium | reverse complement strand
CGCCCCAGTTGCCGTCCAGCATCGTTTGGAACTCGGATTGGAACTCGAGAATCACTTCCGGCCCATGGCGGACCATTCGCTGCCATGATCGATAAATCAGCTCGTTCGCCCGTCGGACCGGAGCGGGAGGCTTCGGACGCGCGTAAAGCAGCCGAACGACCCGTTTCCAGGAGTCCCAGTTCACCGACCGGTCCGGCATCTCGATCGCAAACTGCCAGACCATGGCGAATTCGTCGGTACTGGGTTCGTAGGGTACGCTGACCCAGGGGGCGAAATGAGCGGCGTCGGCGTCGTTGCCCCAACGGACCGCGTATTGCGCCGCGAAGAACTCCTGCAACGTCCGATCCCGCCATAGCAACTGGCTTAAACCTTCGAGCACGCTACTGCTCGATTCGAAAAACGACTGTTGAAGCGGCCCGTTGATCGCTTCCAGGGCATCCAAATCGTGCTCGAAAAGCCGTCGATCCCCCTCGGTGGAATGCATGTCCAGCCGTCGACAGACTCGTTGACAAAACGCGTCGAACTCGGCCCCTGGCGAGACCTGTTCGAAATTGCCTTTGTCGGCACTGCCCGGTTTCGCCGGCATGATCAGCATTTCGAAGGCGAGGGCGCCGAGCAGTTTCTGGGCGTGGACGAGGGAGCGTCTCAGCGGACTGGAGGGCGTGCGTTCCCCAGGAGCGAGTCCGATGCGGCGGGCCGGTTTGGAATGCTTGAGTCCCAGTTCCAGCTCACGCCACGTTGCGCGTTCGTAAACATCGGCTGCCGTGTAGATCTGACCAAACTCGGCGTCCGGGCACCGATTCAGGTATTCCAGAATGCGTGGGTTTTTCAGCAACTTGCGGCTCTCGGCCGGCAACTTGTCAAACCGCTCGCCTAACAACTTCCGCTGCTGGTCTTCCGAAAACTCGTCGAACGCCACAAAGCGGAAGTCACTGTTTGGCTCGAACAGCGTCTCCCAGTGACGCTGAAGGGCGGAAGGGCGACCCGCGATCGCAATCCGGCATCGGTCCCATTCGCGCCGAGCCAGCAACTCCTTGACCAGTTGAACGCCCGCCTCGTGCGTGGCAATCTGATCCAGTCCATCGAACAATAACGCCAATTGACCGCGGCGACGGCAGCGGTCAAGCCATATCTTCGCCTTGGAATCGGGAAACGCCGCCGACGACAGCGCGGTTGCCGCCGCGGACCGCGTTTCCGGTTCGTCGGATGTTGTTTGCCTCGCCAGTTCGCCGGCTGCTTTACGGACGCTCGCGATCAGCGTCTCGTCGAACGTGTCAATGGTTACCGATGACAGTTCGTACAGATTGAGGACGAAAACCACCAGTCGGGGATGGGATTGCGGGCTAAGAGAACTAAGAGAACCAAGAGAACTAGGGACACCGATGGTCGATGCGTCTCGAACCTCAGCATCCATCGCCGGGTCCGCGCCCATCTTCCAGGCCAACCAGCGTAGGTTCGCCGACTTGCCGGTCCCCCCATCGCCCGTAATCACAAGCCGATTTAGACGCCACTGCGACTCGGAGGCCGTCGCCACGTGAGGCGTATCGGTCGCCGTCGCCTCGCCTGGAGGAGGGGTGTCGCCATCCGCTGCCAAGTCGGGCACCAACACACTTCCCGAGACGAGCGCTTGTCGATCGATCTCAAACCACGGTTCGTCATCCACCCCGGACTAGATCG
>CAIXSC010000375.1 GCA_903921945.1 uncultured Planctomycetaceae bacterium | reverse complement strand
GGTCAACAGGCCGCTGACCGCCGCGGAACTCAAGGCCGTTCGCAACAGTGTCCATCGGGGCTCGCCCTTCGGAGATGAGAATTGGGTGCAGGCAATCTCGCGGCACCTGAACCTCCAGTCGACCCTCCGCCCACGCGGAAGACCCAAAAAAGAGTCCTGACACCTTTTCCTCCTCGGGCCACTGCATCAGCGCCGCTTCCAAAATCCAGGACGTCGTTTGGCGTGGGCAATCGCTACGACCAACACGCGGTCCTCGACAATTCGGTACACGATGCGAAACGGGAACCTCCGGACGGGGCATTCGCGATGCACATCGTCGATACTTGCAAATTCCCCGGGGTTAAACGCAATCTTGAGCAGCGCGGCATCTACGGCACCAGCAAACCGGATAGCGGCCCCCGCGCTTCGCTCGGCATACCAATCAAACGACTCGTCGAAATCGCGGCGTGCACCGCGCAAGTATTCAATGGGGCGCATCTGGGATCGTCACGCCGATGCGACGCAACGCCTCGGCTCTGACCTTCTCCCAGGACACAGTTTCCGTCGATCCACCATCGTATTCGGCCGATCGTCTTTGAATCTCCGCAAGCCATTCATCACTCAGAGGTGAAAGGGAATCCGCTGGCAGAGTGTCCCAGATGGCATCAATCAACTGGATTCGGTCGGCGATCGGTAATCGCTGCCCATCCGCAAGCACGCTCTCGAAGCTTGGCATCGCTAATACCTCCTCGCCGGATTGTAACGACTAAACGCACCTTGGTCCAAGGAGAACGTTCGCATCATCCCGCCTCTGGGTGAACTCCGCGTGCCGATTTGGTACGCTACCGCCCACGGCGAATACAACAGCGGGGGACCGCCCGGGAATGGTTTCGCGGCTTCGATTCGCCTGCTCGACCGCTGGCGCTAGGCCCAATCGTTGGGGACGTTCCGTGGTCGCGATCTGGCTCCGCTGCGGACCGGTCGGTCGTGCTGCGTGGAGCGGATCGGCCGCGTTGCCTACGCCTCCTTGAATCGCAACCACTTGAGCTCCCATGCCCGACGCCAACCTCTCGTCGTTCATCTGGTCTGTCGCCGATCTGCTGCGCGGCGACTACAAGCAGTCCGAGTACGGCAAGGTCATCTTGCCGTTCACCGTCCTCCGGCGGCTCGATTGCGTCCTGGAGGCGACGAAGCCAGCGGTGCTCGCCGAGTTCGACAAGCAGACCAAGGCCGGGCGGAATCCCGATCCGTTCCTCGTCCGCAAGTCGGGGCAGTTGTTTTACAACACCTCGCCGCTCGACATGAAAACCTTGATGGGCGATCAGGACCACATCAAGGAAAACCTGTTCGCCTACATCCAGGCGTTCTCGCCGCCCGTGCGGGACATCTTCGAGTCGTTCGATGTCGCTACCCAAATCGACCGGCTCGCCAAGGCCAACCTGCTGTACCTCGTCACGGAAAAGTTCGCCAACATCGATCTGCACCCGGAGACGATCAGCAACGCCCAGATGGGCGATGTCTTCGAAGAGCTCGTCCGCAAGTTCGCGGAAATCTCCAACGAGACGGCCGGTGAACATTTCACGCCCCGCGACGCCATCCGCCTGATGGTCAACCTGCTGTTCATCGAGGACGACGAGGTGCTCACCAAGCCCGGCGTCGTGCGGCATCTCTACGATCCGACGGCCGGCACCGGCGGCATGCTCTCGGTCGCGGGCGAACACCTTGCCGAGTTGAACGCCGACGCGCGGCTGGTGATGTACGGCCAGGAGCTGAACCCCGAGTCGTACGCGATCTGCAAGGCCGACATGCTGATCAAGGGCCAGGACATCGCCAACATCATCTTCGGCAACACGCTGTCGAACGACGGGCTGCCCGGCGGGCGATTCGACTACATGCTTTCCAATCCGCCGTTCGGCGTCGAATGGAAGAAGATCGAGAAAGAGGTCCGGAAAGAGGCCGAGCAGCTCGGGTATAGCGGCCGCTTCGGCCCCGGCCTGCCGCGCGTGAGCGATGGCTCGCTGCTGTTCCTCTTGCACCTGATTTCCAAGATGCGTCCGGTCAAGGATGGCGGCTGCCGCTTCGGCATCGTCCTGAACGGTTCGCCGCTGTTCACGGGCGGAGCCGGCTCGGGGGAAAGCGAAATCCGCCGCTACGTGCTGGAGAACGATCTGGTCGAGGCGATCATCGCGCTGCCAACCGACATGTTCTACAACACGGGCATCAGCACCTACGTCTGGATCGTCAGCAACCGAAAACCGGCCTACCGCCAGGGCAAAGTGCAGCTCATCGACGCCAGTGGCTTCTGGCAGAAGATGCGGAAAAGCCTGGGGAGCAAACGAAAGGAGCTAAGCGCCGAGCACATCGACGAGATCACGCGGATCTTCGGCAACTTCCGCAAGCTGACGAAAGACGGCGTGCCGATCAGCCGCATCTTCAAGAACGAGGAGTTCGGGTATCGCACGATCACGGTCGAACGACCGCTGCGCGACTCGGCGGGCAAGGTGGTCGTGGCGACGAAGGGCAAGCGCAAAGGCCAGCCCGAGCCGGATGCCAACCTGCGGGACACTGAAAACGTGCCGCTGAGCGAAGACGTCGAGACCTACTTCCAACGCGAAGTGCTGCCGCACGCTCCCGACGC
>CAIXSC010000374.1 GCA_903921945.1 uncultured Planctomycetaceae bacterium | reverse complement strand
CAGCGTCTTCGCCGTGGCGATAAACGAAAGAATCCCGCGTCTTCGTTTACCGCCGAGCCGCAGGCGACGTCCGGGCCACCACACCGCTCGGCGCCGCCGTAGCGAATCCCGCTTCCAACCCAGCCAGCGTCTTCGCCGTGGCCCAAACCTTTTCGGGTTTTGTTTCGGGCTTGTTTGTCGCGGAAATCCAAGCGAAATAACCGTTAGTTCACTCAGACTCCGTGGACTAGATTCGGCGGCGACGTCTTCGAAGCGACAATCTTGGCCCTGTCTCCAACGACGGAATGGAGGGAATACGGAGTCTGCCGCATAGACTTGTCGCGGCCCCGTCGGGCATCGAGACGCGGACTGACGGTAGCGAATGAAACAACTCGCGAGCATCGCTTGTCGCCACGCGACCACAGACGGACGCTGGGGCGGTGCTGGCACTAGGGCGGGGCTGGCGGCGATGGCTTTCACGCCGATAATCGCCCCGTTCCTCTTGCTAGATCTCCGCATCGCGAGATTTCGCCTGGCCGAGTTCCAACTCCGCAGGCCACAGTACGAATTCTTCACGCCAACGGCGCTCGCCGGCGAATCGCCAGCGATTCGGCGGCGAATCGGCCGTCTCGTGATAGACGCCGATCGCCGGGGAACCGGCTGCTGGCCTAATGGCAGCAGGAACCGGCGGCTTTCGGTGGCGACGGCGGCATGTCGTTCGCCGGGTTGGCGACGAAAAAACCGCTTGGCTTGAGCAGAAAACCAATGTAGGCCGTCGGCATCACGGGGTAGTCTTCGGCGCGAGGGATGTGCGTGTGGCCCATCGTGTACCACAGCACCAGATCGGTGTTCGCGATTGAACGGTCCGCGGCCGTCCAGCGGATCAGTCCGTCGCCGCCCTGGCTTTGATTGGGGTAGTCGCCTGCCGCGTACTTTTCATCCGGATGGAACGGAGTGATCCAGACGTGATTCTCGACAAAGCCCGCTCGTTTACGCCACCAGGCATTTTTCGACGCGAGCGGGAAGGCGTTGTCGCCGGGGAAAAACTTGTAACCAACCGGTTCACCTACAGCGTTCCGCGATTGTTCATTGACGATCCGCCATGTGCGGCCCGTTTCCAGGTTGAGGTTCGCCCTCGCCTGTTGCTCGGTTTCCAGCCGCGTGCTGCGAGCATAGAAGGCGTTTTCAAACGGATTCTCTTCGCTCGGCGGATCCGCGACCGCGTCGACTTGATAAACCGTGTTGGCGGTTCCATCGAGGTCGAAATCGAGCCGCACGTTGAAGAAATGTTGGTGGTTGGGCGCGTAGACTTGCGGCGCCACCAGCGTGCCGTATTTGGGTTTCTCGCCCGGATGGAAGGCGCCAAGCGAGAGGATGCCGGTCAGCTTCACTTCCAGCTGGATGTTGCCATCCGGGTAGAGATACCAGAAGAAGCCGTACTCGTAGTTTTCCACGGTCGAGAACGATGAAATCACTAGCCGGCGCGAACGCCGCACTTCCGGGGCGTCGGGGAGGCGGCGATCGGTGTGCTTCCACAGCACGCCGAAATCCTCTTCATGCATGCAAATCGCGTTGTCGATCGTCAGCGGCTCGCCACGGCTTGTGCATAAATGCGCGTCGAAATACCGGATCAACCCGAGGCAGTCGCATCCCAGCCGCAAGCTGTTCGCGCACATTCCCATGCCGTACTCGCCCACGTCGAACGCGTTCTTGCGACGCTGCGTCGGTCCCGGATCGCCATACGGAACGACCATTTCGGTCAGAGATGCGCGATGAAGTATGGGCCGGTCCCGGCCTTGGTCGTGGTAACGCAGATCGTGCAGCGTCAGGCCCTCGCGGGCATTGAAGCCGATGACGAATCGCCACTTTTGCCAGCGCACCTCGCGGCCATTCACCTCGAAGCTCGCCCCTTCCGGTTGCGTGATCTCGATCGGCTTGACGTCTCGCCGCTGGTCCAGCACCCGCTCGGCCGCGTAATTCGCCGAGCCCGGCGGCAACGGCCACTGGCCATATTCTTCGACGCGGATGACCCGCATCTCGTTGAGATCGACCACGGGCCGCAGTCCTTCAATCGGTCGAGCATAGCCGTTCTCGGTCGGGTCGGTTCGCAGGAAGCAGAGGGGACGGGCGAGCCGACGTTGGGCTTCTTCTTCGGCCCCGTAGTACCCGGCGCTCCAGATGTCGACCATGACCAAGCTGGTGTCGGCGACACCGTAGTGACGCTGCAACGCTGCGCGGAACTCCTCGCTCTCGAGCACCGCTCGTTCGCATTCGATTTGCTCATCGATCGTCATGGTCGGTTGGACGCTCGGCACATGCCGCTGCCAAGCCACTTCACCACGGGCCAGCGACACAAGGACTTCGTGGCACGCGTTGGCCGCATTGTCGAACAGCACAGCGAATGCTTCCCGAGGAGCGGCGTAGTCGGTCGCCGCGTTCTTATCCGAGGCGTGGAAAGCGGCGACAGTGTCTTTTCCCGGTTCGTGCAAGCTGATCGACACGATCCGCGTGGTGGACGTCGCCAAGCCGCTCGACCGCAACACCGCGACCGTGGCGGAAACTTCGGCTGCGCTCAAAGGTTCAAGCGGATGGAAGGAACTCGCCTTGGCAGCGGCGGGGCTCGCACTGGAGGAGATCGTCGGCAGAACGTTCAGAGAAGCGGACATGCAGGAACCCTTACGTCGATGCGAGGACGCTGATTCGGTTCGAGACACAAGTTTCCGCCTGCGGCCACTATAGCGACCGACCAAGGATGCCGCCAAGCAGCGGACGAATCGCATCTGAAAATCAAAAATGCGTCGACGAATCCGCCCGCGCTGGTCGTGCCTCGCTTGACGGGCGGCCAACCTCCCTGTGACGATACGGCGATGAGCTCCTCCGAACGCCGCCGCACGCCTGCGGCCTCCGACTCCGCGTCTCGTTCCAATTCCCGGTCCAAGGCGAAGTCCGCCGCTCGACGCGCCAGCGATGAGGCGTCCGGTCAACGTTCACTGTTTGACCACGGGGCAAGTCCCCAACCGCTCGATAATTTGGACGAGGTCCGACCAGCGGAAAGCAGCGCTGCGGACGCGGCCGCAACCGCCGACTCGAATGTCTTGAATCTCTCGAACGACTCGAACGACTCGATTCACGCGCCCAGGGCTGTAGTCACCGCAGCACCATCGAACAACGCCGCACCTGCGAACTCCACCGTATCTTCCAGCGATGTCGCACCATCCAGCGACGTCGTACCAACAATCGACACCGCGCCGGCCAGTGACGCCGCGCCGGCCAGCGACACTGCGCCAGCCAGCGACACCGCGTTAGCCAGCGACACCGCGTTAGCCAGCGAGGTCGCGCCAACAATCGACACCACGCCGGCCAGCGACGCCGCACCGGCCAGCGACACCGCGTTAGCCAGCGACACCGCGCGAACAAGCAACACGGCGCCCGCGATTGACACCGCGTCATCGAGCGACTTCGCGCCAGCCAGCGAAGCTGCACCGTCAGTCGACGATGCGGTGGCCGCCGAACCCGCAGCGGTGGTCGCAACGGTTGGCGTGGGCGAGCTTGGCACGGCACCGATTCGAGCCGCTTCCGGGGCGGTGGCGGAGGGGTGCCCATGGAGCGATGCAGTCGATCTTCCAGGGGATCTGTCTGGCAAGACGGTCTACGTGATTGATGCCCATTCGTTGATCTACCAGGTCTTTCATGCGTTGCCGGAAATGACCAGTCCGGCTGGCTTGCCTGTGGCGGCCGTCCATGGATTCCTGGGCGATGTGGCGAGCTTGCTCGAGCATCGCAAACCAACGTATCTGTTTTGCGCGTTCGATCACCCGGGCGACACGTTTCGCCACGATCTCTATCCGGCGTACAAGGAACAACGCGAGTCGATGCCGGACGACTTGCGGTCCCAGATTCCGATCATCGAGCAGTTGCTTGATGCGCTGGGCATTCCCGCGTTGTCGTGTCCGCAGTTTGAAGCGGATGACATTCTAGCGACGGTCGCGGCGCTTGTCCGGGACCGAGGTGGCGAGTGCGTGTTGGTCACGGGGGACAAGGACTGCCGGCAGCTATTGGGCGAGCGCGTGCGGATGCTCAACATTCGCAAGAACGAATTCTTCGATTCGCGTTCTCTGTGGGAGACATGGGGCGTCGCTCCCGAACAGGTTGTCGACTACCAGGCGTTGGTGGGCGACCCGACCGACAACGTTCCTGGAGTGCCGCTGATTGGTCCGAAATTGGCCCGCGATCTATTGCAGCGGTATGGGACGCTTGAAGGTGTGCTCGCGCATGCGAGCGAACTGAGTGGCACGAAGCGGCGCGAGAACTTGATGAACAGCCGCGAGTTGGTGATGCTCAGCCGCCAGTTAACTCGTCTGCGGGACGATGCGCCGGTATCGCTCGACTGGCCCGCTGCTCGGTTGGCTCGCGCACGTCCGACGCTGGTCCGCGAACTGTGCGACGAGCTTGGATTCCGGCGTTTGGCCGAGCGGTTGGAGCGGTTGGCGGCGGGCGCTTCGGTCGCCGGACCGGCCGGCCCGGCATGGCAGGTGCGCTATCGCACCATCGATTCGATCGACAAGCTCGAATCGCTTGCCCAGGATCTGGAGCGGCTTCGCAGCGACGAGCGGCCGGAGCCGGCACGGCTGGCGATCGACACCGAAACAACGTCGCGGCGTCCGCGGTCGGCGGAGCTTGTCGGCTTGTCGTTCGCCTGGGCCGAGGGCGAGGCATGTTACATCCCTGTGCGGTCGCCGGACGGGGAGCCGCATCTGCCCGTTGAACTTGTTCTCGAACGTTTACGGCCAATTTTGGAGTCGCCGTCGATCGCCAAAGTCGGCCAGAATCTCAAGTACGACATCGTTGTGCTTCGCGGCCATGGCGTGCAGGTGCGCGGGCTGGCGTTTGACACGTTGGTGGCCGATGGTTTGCTTGAACCGGGGTCGCGTGTTCACAACTTGGATGAACTGTCGCGCCGCTATCTGAACCATACGACGATTCGTATCGAGGAGCTGATCGGCACGGGAAAGCGGCAGCGGCGGATGGACGAAGTGCCGATTGCCCGGATCTCCGAGTACGCATGTGAAGACGCGGATGTGCCGCTGCGAATCGCGCGGATCCTGGATCGGCGGTTGGAAACGGAAGGTTTGGAAACGCTGTATCGCGATGTGGAATTGCCGCTGGTGGAAGTCCTGGCGGAGATGGAATTCAACGGCATCCGGATCGATGTCGGTCGCTTGGAAGCCCAGAGCGTACGGTGTGCGGAGGAACTGGAATCGCTCCGAGCCGAGATCCATGCGTTGGCCGCGCAGCCGTTTAATATCGACTCGCCGTCGCAACTGTCCGAGATTCTTTTCGAACAGTTGAAGCTGCCGGTGGTGAAACGCACGAAGACCGGCAAAAGCACCGACGCCGAGGTGCTGGAAGAGCTGTCGCCGCTGCACGCCTTGCCTCGCAAGGTGCTTGAATACCGTCAACTTGCGAAACTCAAAGGAACGTATCTCGACGCGTTGCCCGCGATGGTGAATCCAGCCACTGGCCGCATCCACACGTCGCTCAAGCAGGATGTGGCCGCGACCGGCCGGTTGAGTTCATCGGAGCCGAACCTGCAGAATATTCCCGTTCGAAGTGAAGCGGGGCGAGCGATTCGTTCGGCGTTCATCCCGGGACCGGAAGGTTGGGAGTTGCTGGCCGCCGATTACTCGCAGATTGAACTGCGGGTGCTGGCCCATTTTTCGGGCGACCAGGCGTTGCGGGAGGCGTTCGCGGCGGACCAGGACATCCACGCCAAAGTGGCCGGCGAGGTTTACAACGTGCCGCTCGAGGCGGTCACCCAAGAGATGCGGCGGGCGGCCAAGGCGATCAACTTTGGCATCATTTATGGCCAGAGCGCGTTCGGATTGGCGAAGTCGTTGGGAATTGGCCAAGACGAAGCGGCGCGGTTCATCGACGCCTACTTCGCTCGCTACCCGGGAGTCTCCGCGTTCCTGGAGGCGACGTTGGACCAAGCCCGGCGGCAAGGCTATGTGTCGACGATCCTCGGACGAAGGCGGCCGATCCAAGGGGTCCGTGACGCCGCAACGCGGGGAACCAACCGCCAACGCAACCTTCCCGAGCGGATCGCGATCAACTCCGTGATTCAAGGTTCGGCCGCCGACCTGATCAAAATGGCGATGCTGCGGATCCATCGCGATTTGCCCTGTCAGCCGTTTCAAGCTCGCTTGCTGTTGCAGATTCACGACGAATTGCTGTTCGAGGCGCCTCCGAGCGACCGCCAGGCATTGGCTGCCTTCGTTGTGGAACGCATGGCGAACGTAGGGGATCTCGCCGTATCGCTAAAGGTCGATGTGAAGTCGGGGCCCAACTGGGCCGATTGCGAAAAGGTGTCGCCGACGTGAGGAACTAACGCGAGGAGCCGACGTGAGGAGCCGACGCGAAGAGCCGACGCGAGGAACCGACGTGAGGAGCCGACGTCAGAAGCTGACCCGAGGAACGCTGCTCGTCGTGTATCGAGACGCGACCCGCGATGACGACTAAGCACGCGAACGAGGTTTGCAAAATCCGGGATACATTTCGCGAGCTGCCTGATTGCGTTCGACCTGTGTCCCACGTGCGGCCCACGTGTGTCCCACGTGCGGTCGACGTGCGGTCGACATGCGGCCAACCTGCGATCGATGCGGGATCGACATGTGGTCGAAGATGGGCGGGGATGGTG
>CAIXSC010000373.1 GCA_903921945.1 uncultured Planctomycetaceae bacterium | reverse complement strand
TCGGAGAAGGACGAAGCGTGTTTCGGACACATCGGGGTTGGGCGCGACGGTGTAAACCAGGCCTCCCAATGAGACACGAATAGCGGTAGCACCTGCAGGCATCAGACTTCTCCTGAATCAGCCAATCGGGAGACGTCTAGTATCTGTCCACTGGTCAACGTTGTTGATTGAACCGGTTTGGTGTCCGGCGGCGCCCGCAAGGAGTCCAGCGTGACAAAACTGACGAGGTATGCGATGGACAGGCGAAACGGCTGGTTGAGCGAATGCCAGACCTGCGAAAGTTCTTCGAGCGTTAATCCTTCTTGGGTGATACGGAGTTCGCAGTCATCCGGGAGGCCCAAGGCGGGCTGGTTTGCTCCGTTGACGATAGGCCAGGTGTAGAAAATCTGCATGATGCCGCCCAAAACTTTGAGCTCCTTGTCGCTGCTGGAATAGTTGGGAGTTATCAGGGCGTGCAGATCGAGCGGCAGTGGGGGGCTCGGCTTTTCGCTCTTGTGATGTCGAAGATCGCCGTTCGGGTTAACGCGATAAATCCAGATTGAGACCTTATCTTGTTCCGTGCTAAGTGGCGGTCCAATCCTGATGGATTGATTACCTAATAGCTGGTCGAGTTCACCCAGCTTTTCGGTCAGAAACTTTCGGAGCGCGTCGGCCACCTGCGCTAGGATAGAGTAGTCGCTCATGAGGTTGCCGCTAACAAGCTATAACGGAATGCTGTGTGCCGCTGCCAGGCCAGTGTCACAGGGTTCGATGACGAAAGACTTCGGAAGTCGCAACCAGTACTGTTTCAGCAGAATCGTTTTCAGATTGGTCGGGAGAAATGTAAAACTAGGATCTAATATCGTGCGCGATCGGGTAACAATGTATCGACATTAATGAAGAACAGTCGTTGTTTTTGAAGATCAATTGTGGTCTGACAGAAATCGACGGTGATTTACCGCATTGTCGTTCGTAGTTGACAAGTTCTTTGCGATGACGACATGTGGTTCAGCATCGGTACCTTCTTTCTCGCTGGACCTGTTGTTGCGCGCAACGACCTACTCGAAGCCGAGTGACTAATGTTCATCAGGAGCATCAGCACTAAACAACGAGCGTTGCCGTGTTCACAGAATTCGCACGTATGTTGGCTTTTGGGCTCAACTATCGCGATCGGACCGGTTGCCAGCAATTCCAGTCTGGCGGTCGGTGGTCAAGAAGACTTCCGCAATCCATGGCGGAAACCAATGTTTGGGGGAGTATGCGGAGTTGCGAGGGGTTTGTCAATCGAATTTGGGTGAATCCGCGACGGTGGGTGGGGGATGCGGGTCGAACGAGTGAAAAGGAACCGCGCGTCGGTTTCACGGAAAGGCATAACTGGTCAAGAGTTGGAGCGCGTAAGTTCGTTGGAATCGACGTTGTGGAAGAGCGCTGCGGAATGGAAGTGTCCATGCCGCAGTGCCGGGCCGCTCGCAGCATCGGGCATCCTTCGCTGATTCAGTTTCGGCACGAACACTGGCGATCAGCCCTGGTCTGCATCGTTACCCGTTTAGTTAGCCCGGAATGGATGTGCCGGCTTGATCCGCTCGTACTTTAATCTGATTGTCGCTCCCAATCAGACTCGCCCATCCTTCTCGGCCGGTCGAGCTGCTGGGCGTTTTGGCGACGTGTCAGCCGTCTTCGACACTTTCGGGCAATCCGCGGGGGCGTTGCGATCAGTTGCTCGCGGGCGAGTCAAGAGGACCCCTTGGAAACTGGTTTAGTTTTTTGTGGCATGCGTGGACTTCGAGTCATTCTTCTTGGGCTTACACCGGTTTCAAGGCGAAGACGTTGTCCTTGGGCACTCGGGGAATGATGATCTTCACGAAATGCGTCGTGTTGCGCTGGAGCCAGCGGGGGGCGCCGCTTTCCTCCTGGTGTACAAGCACATGGCCGGCGGCACCGCGGGAACTGTTGCGAAAGTAGCTGGTGTTTGAACCGGGAGCCGTCGCCGACTGAACTGCCGTTTCCATTCGCCGCGCGACGTCCTCGATTCGGACGTCGTCTTCGAGCGAGATGTAGTCGCCGAGCCAGAGCGAGACCGCATTGAATCCATGGGACTCCAGAAAGTCCACCAACGACCGGAAAGCCTCGGAGGATTTCGTTTCGCTCCAGCCGTGAATCAGAACAACTTGCTTGTTGGCGGACATGCCGAGCCCTTCCGGCGGTGAAAAGCGAGATCAAGCAGCGCTGGCGACACAGCTTCGCGACCCGCAACGTGGGCCGGTAGCACCGTCGGGAGCGGGTAACACCCAAATTGCGTCGAGATTGTGGCAATCGTCGGGAGGGTTGTCAACTATTTTTAGTGTTTCGCAGTGTTCATGGCGTTTTGCGTGCAAGTCGACGGGCCGTGCCAGGCGGGCCTCGTTCATGGGCTCAGGGAAGCACGCGGGCGGTCAGATTGCGAAAGGGTGATGGGTTGCCGCCCAGCGGATCGCGGCATCGTGCCGCAGTGGGTTTTGTTCAACTTGCTGATCGAGCGGAGCTCGAAGTGCCTGAGGTGGCGGCCGGGCCTTTGAGCCGCTCGGCGACGCGGTGCGGATTACGGGCACCACACGAGCCATCGCATTTGGCTTGGCGGTGAACGAGGGAGTCCGCTGCGTTGGTTTAGCGGGGCAAATGAGATGTGACCGTTTTTCCGTCCCAAGCGGGAAGAGGGGAGGAGGAAGACAAGGCTTATTGTTCTCTGGTTCCCCTAGTATCTCAGGAATTGACACGCGGAAGGTCAACCACGATCCTCTCCGCTGACCGAACATTCGTTGCCAGGTGCACTGGCAACGAACGACGGCTTGTAGATCGATGACCCCTTGGCGCTAAGGCCGTGGGTGAGCTGGATCGCAAGCCGTTCATTTCAAACCCGCACCGTCGCAGGAGCGGCTCCGGCCAGCTCGAATTCACTAGGATGGGATGTAATGAAGAACGAGTCAGAATCGTTT
>CAIXSC010000372.1 GCA_903921945.1 uncultured Planctomycetaceae bacterium | reverse complement strand
GCCAACTCGCCCGTGTCCAGCCACGAGTCGGAGACACCGATCGCGGAGACGCTCAGCGGCGCGTTGTTCATTCCGGGAGACCCTGGATCGCGGGAAATCGTGTTGGAGCGACTCTCCGTAGGGCAAGGGCGTCTGACGGCACGGTTCGACGCCAGCCGGCTGGGTGTCAACGGTGTCGCCTCGCTTTCGTTGCAGTGGGCTGGACTGGCGACAGCGCGGCGGCTGGATGGCGCTTTGCTCATGCCGGATGGACGGCAGATCGAGGTAGTGGGAAAGCCGGACCAGCGGCCGGTGGTCAGCGAGCCATCCACCGTACCAGTCAACGCCGCCTCTCCGGCAGAGGCGTCCGCGACGGCCGATCGTGTCGTCCTAGAAGGGCTTAAAGCGATTGATGTGAACTATCCGCTCGGAGCGTGGGGCCGGGCGTTGCCGGGGCCGCCGCCACAGCCCGAGTCGGTGGTGTTTCGCGGAGGCACGGTTTGGACGTGCGGTGCGGCGGGCGTTTTGGAGAATGCCGACGTTTGGGTCGCTCGTGGCCGGATCGTGGCGGTCGGAAAGCGGCTATCTGTATCGCCCAACACCACGGAGATCCCGCTCCAAGGACGTCATCTAACACCAGGACTCATCGATTCGCATTCGCACATTGCGACCGATGGCGGCGTGAATGAGACCGGAAAGGCATTGACTTGCGAAGTGCGAGTCGGTGATTTCATCGACGCCAACGATGTCAACCTCTATCGGCAGTTGGCGGGCGGGACGACGGCCGCCTTGATCTTGCACGGTTCGGCGAATCCGATCGGCGGGCAAGGCGAGGCGATTAAATTCCGCTGGGGACTAACGGCGGACGGTTTGCGATTCGTCGAGGCTCCGCCGACGGTGAAATTCGCTTTGGGGGAAAACGTCACCACGGGGCCTGACATCCTTGAGCCGCGTTTCCCGCGAACGCGGATGGGCGTCGAGCAGTTTCATCGGCAGTCGCTCCGCGCCGCCCGTGACTATCGCGATCGTTGGCGCGGCTGGCGGGAGCGGCCGGTTGGCCCGCCACCGCGGCGGGACTTAGCGCTGGAATGTCTCGCGGAAACGCTGGATGGGCGCCGGTGGATTCACTGTCACGCATACCGGCACGAGGAAACACGAACGCTGCTCGAAGTGCTTGAGGATTTCGAGATTCGCGTCGGATGCCTCCACCATATCACGGACGGCTATTTGATGGCGGACGCGATTCTTCGGCATGGCGCGATGGTCGCGACCTTTACCGACTGGTGGGGATTCAAAGTGGAGGCGCTGGACGCTGTCGCTCATAACGGCGCCTTCCTGCATCGGTCGGGGGTCGTCACGTCGTTCCATTCGGACGATCGGGAACTCGGGCGGCACCTCAATGGCGAGGCGGCGAAGGCGATGCGTCACGGGGAGTTGCCCTCGGCGGAGGCGCTCAAAATGGTGACGATCGCGCCGGCGAAACAACTGCGTGTCGAGGCGTATGTGGGGTCTATTGAGCCGGGAAAGCATGCGGATTTGGCGATTTGGAACGGCGCGCCGCTGGCCCCGGGAACCCGCTGCGAGGAGACGTGGATCGATGGCCGCCGGTATTTTGACCGCCAAGAAGACTTGCGACGGCGGACAGAGGTCGACCGACTCAAGGCGTTGCTCGTGCAGGCTGTGCTCGCGTCCGGCGAACCGATGTTGGAGGCCGGGGTTGACTACACCACGGATAAGGAGGCCTGGGAACGAGTGGATCGAGCGTGCCGCGGCGCGACTGACCGCGGCCAACGGCGGGGCAGGGGAGGCAGCCGATGATGGATCCCATCGGACAACGACGCCAGTTTTTGAGGAGGGCCGCGTGTTTCGCGGCGGGACTCGAAGCGTTTTCCGCAGCCGTTTGTGACGCGCAACCCCGCGAGGGAGCGTCGGCGGCGAAACCGGCTTCGGTCGCGGCTCAAGGCCCAAGAAATGGCCAACCTGCGGAGCCTATCGCGTTGGTTGGCGGGACCGTGCATCCTGTGGCCGGGCCAGCGATTCCCAACGCAACGTTGGTGATTGCGCGAGGACGCATCGTGGCGATCGGTCCGCAGCCCGAATGGCCCGCGGGGACTCGAATCGTTGATATCACGGATCGCCATGTGTATCCCGGATTGTTCGATGCTTCGACCAATTTAGGGCTGAGCGAGGTGGGATCGTTGCCGGAGACGATCGACGAAACCGAGTTCGGCGAGATCACCCCCCATGTGCGGGCACTGGCCGCGTTCAACTCGACGAGTCGTTCGATTCCCTTGGCGCGAGCCAGCGGCGTCTTGGTCGCGTTGACCGCTCCGTCCGGATCATTGATCTCTGGCCGATCCGCCATCGTGCGATTGGATGGCCAAACCAAGGCTGACATGGCCGTGGTCGCGGAGGCGGGTGTGCATGTCGAATGGCCGTCGATGCGGGCCGAGTCGGAGTGGCTGGCCGACCGCCCCGTTGCCGAGCAAATCGTGGAGAACGCCAAGCGGTTGGCCGCATTAGGCGAGGCGTTCGATCAAGCGGCGGCGTACGCACGAGCGAAGCGGGTGGCGGGAAGTCGTCATCCGTTGGATGCGCGGTGGGAATCGCTTTTGCCGGCGCTGGAAGCCCGCCAACCGGTGATCGTCGAGGCGGAGGAATTGGCCGAGATACGCGCGGCGGCCGCGTTTTGCGAATCGCGCGGATTGCGCATGATCCTCCTTGGCGGCTACGACGCGCCACGCTGCGCCGCATTGTTACGTCGGCGGGAGATTCCCGTCATTGTCGCTGGCACGCATCGCGTCCCCCGCAGACGCTCGTCGGCCTACGACGAAGCCTACACGGTGCCGGCGCGGTTGCATTCGGCCGGTGTGAAGTTTTGCCTGTCCGCCTCCGAGTCGCTTGGCGCGGCACATCTTCGAAACTTGGCGGCCACCGCCGCGACCGCGGTGGCGTACGGATTGCCGGCGACCGAGGCTTTGCGGGCGGTGACCCTCGCACCCGCCGAGATACTCGGTGTGGCCGACCGGCTTGGCTCGCTTGCCGTCGGTAAGGAAGCGACACTTTTCGTGACCGATGGCGATCCGTTGCGCCCAGAAACGCAAGTCCTAGCCGCTTACATCCAGGGCCGCGCCATCGACATCGACCGCCCATGGCGGCAGCGATGGCGCCGTTGATTCGTCACCACACCTCCCGATCAGACGCCATCCACAAAAATGAACCGGGACGAGGCAGGTCTCGTTTTGAGTGAGCCTTTCAGATCGATCTGCTTGTTAGACACTCGCTGCGTAATCCTGACACCGCCGTCAATGCTCTCCGATCGGATCGCGGCGTAGGGCGTGCTGTAGCCTGTGATGGGGTAGCCTACGAGTTTCAGGAAATCGTTCCGATAATCCTCGACGGTGTCGACCAATCCGCTGTCCGCGTCACTCACATTGAACACAAAAATGTCGTTACTATCGCCGCCGAACAATCGGTCCGCGCCGGCTCCACCGTCGATCACGTCCACTCCGGCTTCGCCGCGGATGATGTCATCGCCGGCGCCGCCGGAGATTGTATCGTTCCCGCCGCCACCGAAGAGCTCGTCATTGCCGTCTTCGCCGAAGATCAAGTCAGTCGCGGAACCACCTCGAATGATGTCCGCGCCATCGCCGCCCCGGATCTCCGTTACGGCGAGCAGCGTGACCATTCCTGAACCGCCGCGACGGAAATCGAAAACATTGTCATTGCCATTGCCAATGATTTTATTGCCATTCCCACGCAACGACTCGATGCCGTTGACGAGGCCATCAAACGAATCCAGGACCAATGAGGATAACGCTGTACTAAGCGTGTTCACCAACTGGTCGTTGCCCGCGCCTCCTTGGATGATGTCAAATTCCGATTCGTTCAACTTGGTCTGAATAGTGTCGTTCCCCATTCCACCATCGATGTCGTCGTTTTCGCTTCCTCCGTCAAGAACGTCGTTTCCGGCTCCGCCATTAAGCTTGTCTTCACCTAGGCCGCCATAGATTTCATCATTTCCACCGCCACCCGACAGCGTGTCATTATCGCTAACCGCGCTCGTGGCGCCCGCGCTGTGGCCGTAAATGATGTCACTGCCCTTCGTCCCGGTGATCGTGTCATCGCCATCTAGGCCATAGATGGCCGCGACGCTAACGATCATGACGTTACTGAAGTCGAACACGTTCAGATC
>CAIXSC010000371.1 GCA_903921945.1 uncultured Planctomycetaceae bacterium | reverse complement strand
TCGGGCTTACGTGGAACTGTGCCAAGAGATTCTCAATCGATAGCCAAGAGGGAGCGACCGCATGACGAAGGATCGACGACTGGGTAGGGGACTGGCCGCGTTGTTGGGAACGCCGATGAACGACGGCGACGACCAGGGAGCTACGCCAGATGCGCCCGCCACTCCCCATCAAGCCAGCCCCGGCGCGGGGCCAACGGGGACGCCGACGGCCGCGATGCCGACGGCCGGCATGGCGACGGCCCCGATGAATCCGGCCAGCATGCCGACGGCCACGGCATCGATCCATTCGCCGTCGATGCACACGCCGTCGATGAAGTCGCTAGGTCCGGCTGCTGCCCCGTCCTCTGCGACCCCGTCCTCGGCTGCCCCGTCCTCTGCAACTTCGTCGTCTGCGGCGGCGATGTTGGCGGCGGACGACGCTTCGCGGGGCGAGCTGCTGCATCTGCGAGTGGACGAGATTTCGGAGAACCCGTTCCAGCCGCGGCGCGACTTCAGCGACTCGGAGATCGCGTCGTTGGCGGAGAGCTTAAAAGAGCACGACTTGCTGCAGCCGGTGTTGGTGCGGCGAGTGAACGGGCGGTATCAGTTGATCTCGGGGGAACGCCGGCTGCGAGCGGCCACGCGTGCGGGCTGGAAGACGATCCCGGCGCGGCTGCGCGAGGCCGACGATCGCTTGGTCGCCGAATTGGCGATCATCGAGAATTTGCAGCGCAAGGATCTGAACCCGGTCGAGAAGGCGATGTCGTTCAAGCGGTATGTCGAACAGCACCGCTGCACGCAGGACGAGCTCGCGCAGCGGCTGAAGCTGGATCGGTCGACGATCGCCAACCTGATGCGTTTGCTCGAGCTTCCCGCGCAGGCGCTCGACGCGATCCGCAACGGACTGGTGACGGCGGGACATGCGCGGGCGTTGTTGCCGCTGGGGGACGCGCGAGCCCAGGTGGCATTCTGCGAGCGGATTGTGCGGGAGGAGCTAAGCGTTCGGGACGTCGAGCGGATGGTGGCGGAACAGATCGAATCGGAGGACAGTGGCCGGAGTCCGGTGGCGGGCAAAATCCAGCCGGCGGGCAAGCGTCCGCGCAGCGAGCAGGTGGCGTCGTTGGAACAGGAGCTGCGGGCCGCATTGGGAGCGAAGATCGAAATCCGCACGGCGGCGAAGGGCCGGGGCAAAATCATGATCCACTTCAACGACCACGACGACTTCGAACGGGTGTTCGAGCAGTTGGTGGAAGGCGGCACCCGCGCGACGAAGATCGTCTAGTCCTCCGCGACTGTGGTGGCTGAAACAGCCGTGGCCGCCAAGGCCGCGGCTGTGGGTCGAGCCGGTCGAGCCGAAAAATCAAAACTTCCGCCGTGCCGGTGGCGTAACCAGCGAACCTCGTCTCGACGAGTCGAGTCCAACTTACTAGCATGGGGCGATCTGGAATGGCATAAGCGGGCGCTGCGGTCCACACCCGAGTGCCCGGCACCGTCCATCGGGACGTTGCTCGAAGTCGCATGATCAATCGGTTCGATAACCGGGGTGTAGCTCAGCCTGGCTAGAGCGCTTGCTTTGGGAGCAAGAAGTCGCAGGTTCAAATCCTGTCACCCCGACTTTTTTCAAATCGAGCCGTTCGACGAAAAAGTCGAGCGGCTAT
>CAIXSC010000370.1 GCA_903921945.1 uncultured Planctomycetaceae bacterium | reverse complement strand
GCCGAACTCCGCCACGTCCGCGCCGCCATCGGCCGCGGCGAAGACGTCGCCCGCTTCGTGAAAACCGTCTTCCAATCCGTCGGCGTCCCCATAGAAGAACACGTTGCGGCTGCCGCCTCATCCCGTTCCTCCGCGCCATCTACCGCGCCATCTACCGCCCAATCCTCCACCCAATCCTCCGCCCAATCCACCGCCCCACCCGCTTCGCGGCTGCCCGGAATCTCGGTCCACCTCAGCGTCGCCACGCCCCGCGCGTTGCGGCAGGCGATCGGCCGCGACGAATCGTTCCAAGGCCGCTTCGACCTGCCGGTGAAGAAAGGGGAATGCTATCTCGGTCGCACCAGTCCGATCGTCGAAGGGCTCGCCGGCTGGACGCTCGACCAGGCGCTCGACCCGGCCGCCCGCGACGCCGCGCCGATCGCCGCCCGCTGCGGCCTGATCGCCACCTCGACCGTCGCCACCCGCACCACGCTGGTCGTCGCCCGCTTCCGCTTCCATCTCAAGGTCAGCGGCGCGGCCAGCGAGACGATCCTCTGCGAGGAAATCGTGCCGCTGGCCTGCGTCGGTCCCGCCAGCCAACTGACCTGGCTAACCGCCGAGGAAAGCGAGCGGCTGCTGGCCTCGCGGCCCGAGCAGAATTTGATCCCCAGCCGCCTGGAACAGCAACTTCAGCTTTTGCTCGGTTCCCTCGGCTCGATCCAGGCGGCGCTCGCGCCGGTGGCGGTCGAGCGGGCCGCGCTCCAACTGCAGGCTCACGAGCGGGTGCGGGAAGCGGTGCGAACACGGGGACGCGTCGCGATCGAACCCGTGCTGCCGGTCGACATCCTTGGCGCCTACGTCCTTCTGCCGAAAACCTCCTAGCCATGCCGAAGTCCGGAACCGAATTCCAAACGATCCACTCCGAGGGCGGCTTGCTGCCGCCCGACCTGCTCCGCCGCGCCGTCGATCCCCAGGGAAAACTCCCCGGCGTCTCCCCCGCCGACTACGGCTTGCCGCCCGGCGAGCGGATCCACGAGGCGGTCACGCAGTCGTGGAACCGCATGCGGCGCCACTGGGCCGAATTCCGCTCGGCGGCCCGCAACCTGCCGGCCCACGAACCGGGCACCGGCTTGACCAACGACAAATGGAGCGTCCCGCTGCTCCGGGAACTCGGCTTCGGCCTGCTGCCGACCAGCGTCGGCCCCGAGCTCCAAGGCCGCGCCTACGCCATCAATCGCTTCTTCGGTTCCACCGCCGTCCACTTGGTCGGCTGCGGCGTCAATCTCGACCGGCGGGCGGCGGGCGTCCGCGGGGCCGCCGCCTCCAATCCGCACGGGCTGGTGCAGGAATTCCTCAACCGCAGCCCCGGCCACCTCTGGGGCATCGTCTCCAACGGCTTGCGGTTCCGCATCCTCCGCGACAGCCAGGCGTTGTCCCGGCAGTCGTATTTGGAATTTGATCTCGAGGCGATGTTCGCGGGCGAATTGTTCGCCGACTTCGCGCTGCTGTGGCTGATGGCCCACGCCACCCGCTTCGCGCCTCAAACCGACGGCCACCCGGAAACCTGTTGGCTCGAACAGTGGACCAAAGTCGCCGACGAGGAAGGCACGCGGGCGCTCGGCGCGCTGCGGTCGGGTGTCGAAAAGGCGCTGCAAATCTTCGGCGAAGCGTTCGTCAGCCACCCGCAAAACCGCGCCCTCCGCGACTCGCTCCGCTCCGGCCGGCTCTCGGCGAGCGACCTCCATGGACAACTGCTGCGGCTCGTCTACCGGCTGATCTTCCTGTTCGTCGCCGAGGACCGGACGCTCGACGACGCCTCCCTCTTGCATCCGCCCGACGACTCCGAGACCGGCCGCCGGGCCCGCGACCGCTTCGCCGCGCACTACAGCACGGCCCGGCTGCGGGAGCTGGCGGGAAAGATCAAAGGCAGCCGCCACGGCGACCTGTGGCAACAGTTCAATCTCCTGGTAGGAGCGCTGGCGGGCGACGAACGGTTCGCCGCCGTCCGCCAACACCTCGCCCTGCCCGTGCTCGGCAGTTTTCTCTGGAATCCGGCCAGCACCCGCGACCTGAACGCCCGGTCGCTCGGCGGCGAGTCCAGCGGTGAGACCGGCGGCGCGCTCCGCGGCGAGACCGGCGGCGCTCACGGCCCCGACCTAGCCGTCGAGCTAGCCAATGCCGATTTCCTGGAGGCGCTTCGTCATCTCGCTTTCACGCATCAGGGAAAAGTGCTCCGGCCGGTCGATTACAAAAACCTGGGCGCCGAAGAGCTGGGCGGAGTGTACGAATCGCTGCTGGCGCTCACGCCCCAGATCAGCGGCGACGGAGCCCGCTTCACATTCGCCGAGTTCGCTGGGAACGAACGCAAGACCTCGGGCAGCTACTACACCCCGGACTCGCTGGTCCAGTGCCTGCTCGATTCGGCTTTGGATCCGGTGGTCGACGAAGCGCTGCAGGGAAAAGCGGGCGCGGAAGCCGAGCAGGCGTTATTGAACCTGAAGGTCTGCGACCCGGCGGTCGGCAGCGGCCATTTTCTGGTCGGGGCCGCTCATCGACTGGCCCGCCATCTGGCCCGCGTGCGCGCGAACGCGCAGGGGGAAAGCGAACCGTCGCCGCTGCTCTACCAGCACGCGCTCCGCGACGTGATCGGCCGCTGCCTGTACGGCGTGGACATCAACCCGATGTCGGCCGAGCTATGCCGGGTGAGCCTCTGGCTGGAGGCGTTGGAGCCGGGCAAACCGCTGTCGTTTTTGGACCATCACATCCAGGTCGGCAACAGCCTGCTGGGAACCACGCCAGCGCTGTTGGCGAAAGGGATCCCCGACGAGGCGTTCACGCCGATCGAGGGGGACGTGAAGAGCCGCTGCGCCGAACTGAAGCGGGACAACAAACGCGAGCGGGACGACTACAAACAGGGCCAAGGGTATCTGTTCGAGCCGACTTTCAAGCTCGGCAACCTGGCGGCCGACATCGCCCGAATCGAAGCGGTGGGCGACGACACGCCGCTGGCGGTCCGGGAAAAAGAGCGGCGGTACGCCGAGTTCGTGACAGGGAGCGGCTACCAGTTCGGCCGGCTGCTGGCCGACACCTGGTGCGCCGCGTTCGTGTGGAAGAAGGACGACTCCGAGCTCGGCAAGCTATGCCCGACCGAACGCGACTTCCGCAAGGTCGAGTCGCACGCGTCGCACAGCCTAATGCCGCCCGTCCGCGCCGAGATCGAGCGTCTCCGCGACCAGTACCAATTCTTCCACTGGCACCTAGCTTTCCCCGAAGTCTTCCGCCTCCCCGCTGACGACGCCCAACCCGAAAACGAACAAACCGGCTGGAACGGCGGCTTCGACGTCGTGCTCGGCAACCCGCCGTGGGAACGCGTCAAGCTGCAGGAGAAGGAATGGTTTGCGGAGCGGAAATCGGAGATCGCCAACGCGCCAAACGCCGCCACTCGTAAACGGCTGATCG
>CAIXSC010000369.1 GCA_903921945.1 uncultured Planctomycetaceae bacterium | reverse complement strand
GAGTACATCGGCACCGAGCACATCTTGCTGGGGTTGGTCAAGGAAGGCAGCGGTGTCGCCGCCAACGTCCTCAAAAATTTGGACGTCGACCTGCGGAAAATTCGACTGGAAGTCGAGAAGCTGGTGCAGAGCGGGCCGGAAATGGTGACCATGGGGCGGCTGCCCCAGACGCCACGGGCCAAGAAAGTCATCGAGTACTCGATGGAGGAGGCCCGCAACCTAAATCACAACTATGTCGGCACTGAACACATCCTGCTCGGGTTGCTCCGCGAACAGGAAGGGGTCGCGGCCGCCGTGCTGATGAACCTCGGCCTGAAGCTCGACGAAGTCCGCGAAGAAGTGCTCAACTTGCTCGGCCACGGGCTCGAAGCGAGCGAAAGCGGCGAACGCGGTGGACGCGAACCGGCCGGCAGCGCGGCGGAAAGCAGCGGAACGCCCTCTTCGAAGGGCTCGAAGTCGCGCACGCCCGCGCTTGATAGCTTCGGTCGCGACCTCACCGAACTTGCCCGCCAAGGCAAGCTCGATCCGGTCATCGGCCGCGAACGGGAAATCGAACGCGCCATCCAGGTGCTCTGCCGCCGGCAAAAGAACAACCCCGTGCTGCTCGGCGAAGCCGGCGTGGGGAAGACGGCGATCGTCGAAGGTTTCGCGCAGCGCGTGGTCAGCGGCAATGTTCCGGAACTGCTGGCCGACAAGCGAATCGTGGTGCTCGACCTCGCCATGATGGTCGCCGGCACGAAGTATCGCGGCCAGTTCGAAGAGCGGATCAAGGCGGTGATGAATGAGGTGCGACGCGCTCGCAACACCATCCTCTTCATCGACGAACTGCACACGCTCGTCGGAGCGGGCGGAGCGGAAGGCGCGATCGACGCGGCCAACGTGCTGAAGCCGGCGCTCTCGCGCGGCGAGATCCAGTGCATCGGCGCCACAACGCTGGACGAGTACCGCAAGTACATCGAGAAAGACAGCGCCTTGGCGCGCCGTTTCCAAGAGATCGTGGTCGATGCCACCAACCACGACGAAACGGTCGCCATCCTCAAGGGCCTGCGTTCGCGGTACGAGGAACACCATCGCGTCAAGATTACGGACGAAGCCGTGGCGGCGGCGGTCGAAATGTCGGAACGCTACATCACCGCTCGCTGCCTGCCCGACAAGGCGATCGATGTGATCGACGAGGCGGGCGCTCGCGTCCGTCTGCGTTCGATGACCAAGCCGCCCGATCTGAAGGAACTGGACGACGATGTCGAGCGGCTCAACAAAGCCAAGGAAGAAGCGGTCGCCAATCAGGATTTCGAGAAGGCGGCTTCGTTGCGCGACCAAGCGGACAAGCTGAAGAAAAAGAAGGATCAAATCACCCGCGATTGGCGTGAACGCTCCCGCGAGACCGATGGCGTGGTCGACGAGGAAATCATCGCCGAAGTCGTGTCGAAGATGACCGGCATCCCGCTGACTCGCCTGTCCACCGAGGACAGCCAGCGGTTGATGAAGATGGAAGACCAATTGCATCAACGAGTCATCAGCCAGGACGAGGCCATTCGGGCCATCGCGCGGTCCGTTCGCCGCAGCCGCAGCGGGCTGAAAGATCCCAAGCGGCCGACCGGCTGCTTCATCTTCGCGGGTCCCACCGGCGTCGGTAAGACGTTGCTTGCGAAGGCGGTTGCCGAATTCATGTTCGGCGATGCCGACGCGCTGATCCATATCGACATGAGCGAGTATATGGAGAAGCACAACGTCAGCCGCTTGATCGGCGCGCCGCCGGGCTACGTCGGCTATGAGGAAGGCGGTCAGTTGACCGAGAAGATCCGTCGCCGCCCGTATGCGGTGGTGCTGCTGGACGAGATCGAAAAGGCCCATCCAGACGTCTTCAACATGCTGTTGCAGGTCATGGAGGAAGGCCGTCTCACCGACAGCTTTGGCCGCCACGTCGACTTCCGCAACACAGTGTTGATCATGACGACCAACGCCGGCGCCGAAGCGATCAAGAACGAGTCGCAATTCGGCTTCGCCAAGCCCGAAGACGACGCGTCGTACGAGAGCATGAAGAGCCGCGTGAACGAACGCATCGAACGCGTGTTCCGCCCCGAGTTCCTCAACCGTATCGATGAGGTCATCATCTTCCGCCATTTGACGAAGGAAGACCTCAAGCGCGTTATCGACCTGGAATTGGCCAAGGTCAAGGAGCGGTTGAAGGAACGTGGCTTGACGTTGACCCTCACCGACGACGCGAAAGAGTTCCTGATCAAGAAGGGCTCGGACCTCGACTACGGTGCACGGCCCCTTCGCCGCGCCATCGAGCAATACATCGAGGATCCATTGTCCGAGGAACTGCTCAAGGGCGAATTCAACGGCAAGGACGCGATTGTCGTTGGCGCGATCCGGGACGACGAGAACAAGCTGCGCCGGCTTGATTTCAAGGGTGTGAAGAACAGTCCGCCAGCCGGCGAAGCGGTTGGGGCCGCCGCCGGTGACGCGGGGGCTGTCGGGGCCGGTGCGGGCGGCGGCGATGCAGCGCCCTCTGCCGGCGGTCCCACTCCCTAGTGGGAACGGTCTGGCCGTTTCGATAAACTTCCTCGCGGGGGGCGGGCTTGAGTCTGTCCCTCGCGTTTTTTTGCGCCGCACGCGAACTGTTCGCGCGGACTGCTTCGAGTCGGCGGTGGCGCGAATGATTTAGCCCGGCGCAAGGGCGCTTCACACGACAGTCCAAGAGAGGTTGTGACGCTATGGATCGACGCCAATTCGCCAGTGCCGCGACGCTCGCCGCGGGACTGGCCTTTCATACCGATGCCTCCGGGCAGGACTCCGCGAAACAGCGTATCGGGGCCAACGACCGGATCACGATCTGCGCGATGGGATTGCGGGGCCGTGGCGGACATGTGCTCAGCACATTCGCATCGCTGGCGGACGTCGATGTGAAATATGTCTGCGACATCGACGAGACGGTGTTGAACAGCCGAGCTGCCCAGGTCGCGGACCGCAAAGGGCGAAAGCCCGAGACGATCAAGGATTATCGCAAGGCGCTCGAAGATCCCCAGGTCGACGCGCTCGTGGTCGGCACGCCGGACCATTGGCACGCGTTGCCGACGATTCACGCTTGCCAGGCTGGGAAGGACGTCTACGTCGAAAAGCCGGACGGCCACAATCTGATCGAGGGCCGCACGATGGTCGCGGCGATGCGCAAATATCAGCGGGTCGTGCAATTGGGTACGCAGGCGCGTAGCGGTCCGCACCTTCTGAGCGCGATGGAATACTTGCGCTCGGGAGCGATCGGTCGGGTGCGGTTCGCCAAGGCGTGGGAGAGCGCGCGGCAAGGCGCGATCGGCAAGCCGGCCGACGGCACGCCTCCACCGGGCGTCGATTACGACACGTGGCTCGGGCCAGCTCCGAAACGGCCGTTCAATCCGGTGCGCTTCCACGGAAACTGGCGGTGGTTTTTCGATTACGGCACGGGCGACCTCGGGAATGACGGCGTCCATCGGCTCGATATCGCCCGCTGGGCACTCGAGACGGCCGTGGCCGCTCGCCGTGAACCGGCGCCCGGCCTGCCCAGCAAAGTCGCCGCGATCGGCGGGAAGTACTTCTTCGATGACGCGCAGGAGTGGCCCGACACGCTCATGGTCACCTATGACTTCGCGCCCGGTTACATCCTCACCTACGAAATGCGGACTTGGAGCGCCTACCCATTGCATGAGGAGAGCGAAGGCGCCGCCGTCTACGGCGACGAAGGTTCGGTCGTGATCGGCAATAGTCGCTGGCGAGCGTTTGACGGCAAAGGCAAACCGGTGCGGGAAGAGAAGGGCGGCTACAACGACGTCGGTCATGCCCGCAACTTCCTCGATTGCATGCGGAGCCGCGAGCGGCCGACCGCCGATTTGGAAACGGTCGGACATCCTTCCAGCGTGCTCTGCCACTTGGGCAACTGCGCGTGGCGGGCTGGCCGCACGCTGCGGTTCGACGCGGCCACCTACACCTTCACCGGCGACGCCGACGCGAACCAGTTTCTGACCCGCCCCGAATACCGTCGACCCTGGGTACTACCGTCGTTGAATGACGTGTGAACGGTGTCTGAACGATGACTTAACAGCGTTTGAAAGGCTTACGAATCCGTGGTTCAGGACCCTCCATAATCAAAACGGGGGCTGAATGGTCGCGCATCAAGCTACTTTCGAGACTTGTTGAGGGACGCTCTTTGCGATTCGGTTCCCAAGAGGCGGTTGTCTAACTCTGCGTCGTGGGATGTGTGGAATCCGTGGAATTCGTGCCATCCGTGGTTCCGTCGTTCCGTCCCATCCGTGGTTCCGTCCCATCCGAGATTCCGTCCCGCCCGAGGTTCCTACCATCTCTGGTTCCGTGGTGGGGTGGTACCGGCTCGGATTGCGAATTCATCGGACCAAGATTGAATTTGTTGACAGATAGGCGTCGACTTATTTATAGTTCCGCCTAGATTCGGACGACGAAGCGGCCAAGATCGCCGCTCGAGTCGTTTTGCTCGCCTGCCTATTTCCCGCCTCGAGACTAACTGAATAGCCTCGCACCACCCCGTTTCGCAAGGAGCGATCTGCCCATGTTGAGCCTGTTCTTCAACCGTCGTCATCGGGATTGCGAGGGTTCCTCGCGTCGCGAGTTTTTGAAGGTTGGCACTTTGGGCGCGGGATCGTTGACGCTGCCTGGGTTGTTGAGGGCGCGGGCGGAGGCGGCCGCCTCGGGTAAGCCGGTGAAGGACACGTCGGTCGTCTGGTTGTGGCTCAGCGGCGGACCGACGCATGTCGAGACGTTCGACCCCAAGATGACGGCGCCGTCGGAGTATCGCAGCACAACGGGCGAAGAGACGACGGCGATTCCGGGCGTGACCGTGGGTGGCACCTTCCCGGGGATCGCTCGGGTGGCCGACAAGATGGCGTTCGTGCGTTCTTTCGCGCACACGAACAGCGGTCACTCGGGCGGCACGCACTACGTGATGACGGGCTATGACAACAAGACGGCGGACAATGGCGGGCTGGCGACGAAGCCGTCGCTTGGTTCGATCGTGTCGCGGGTTCGCGGCGCGAGCCGTGAAGGGAGCGGCGTGCCGACTTACGTGCGGCTCGGCAGTATTTTCGCCGATGGCCCGTCGTTCTTGGGAACGGGATATGGCCCGTTTGATCAGAACGGTCAGGCCCGCAAGAACATGACATTGACGTTGCCCGAGGATCGCATTGGCGATCGTCGCAACTTGCTCGATTCGCTCGACCGCATGAACCGCGAGAGCGATCGTTCGGGCCTGATGCAAGGTTTGGATCAGTTCGAAGAGCAAGCTTTCAATTTGGTGTTCGGCAACGCGACGAAGGCGTTTGACACGAAGGCCGAGTCGGCCAAGACGGTCGAACGCTACGGCAAGGGGTTGGGCGAGCAGATGTTGTTGGCCCGGCGGCTCTGCGAAGCGGGCTGCGGCGTGGTGACGCTGAATTACGGCGGCTGGGACATGCACGGCAACATTGCTCAGTCGATGAAGAGCCGCTCGCCGCAGTTGGACCAAGCGGTTTCGGCGTTCGTCGAGGACTGCGCCGAGCGAGGCTTGGACAAGAACGTGTTGTTGGTGGTCACGGGCGAGTTTGGCCGGACGCCGCGGGTGAACAAGGGCGCTGGCCGCGACCACTGGGCGCCGTTGAGCACCCTGGCCTTGGCCGGTGGCGGTTTGCGAATGGGGCAGGTGATTGGCGAGTCGGCGTCGAAAGTGGACGTGCCGAAGACGCAACCGATCACGCCGCAGGACTTGATGG
>CAIXSC010000368.1 GCA_903921945.1 uncultured Planctomycetaceae bacterium | reverse complement strand
GGGTGGCGGGTGACGGGTGACGGGTGGCGGGTGGCGGGTGGCGGGTGGCGGGTGGCGGGTGGCGGGTGACGGGTGACGGGTGACGGGTGACGGGTGACGGGTGGCGAATAACCGATGACCAATGACCAACGACAAAAAACAACGACAAAAAAACAATGACCAGCACCGCCTCGCCCGCTTACTCTCTCGTCACCACTTCGTCCAGGTTGAGTAGAACGTTGGCGGCAAGCGTGTAGGCGGCAAGCTCGATGGGCTCGACGCCGGCGCGTGGTTTGGATTGTCCGACGGCGACCAGTTGCGCTGGGGCGTCGCCGGCGGCTTTCAAGCGTTGTAGGTCGGCGGTCAATCCTTCGGCCAGGATTCGCAATTCGTCGGCGTCCGGCGTGCGGCCCACGGCCAGTCGGAAGCCGTAGGCGAGCCGGCTGTCGGCGGACGCGCCACCCTCCGCGATCATCCGTTCGCCCAGTTTTCGAGCGGCTTCGACGTAGGTGACTTCGTTGAGCAGCGCGAGGGCCTGCAGAGGCGTGTTGGTGCGCGAGCGTTTGACGGTGCAGATTTCGCGATTGGGCGCGTCGAACAGCAGCATCGTCGGCGGAGCGGCGGTGCGTTTCCAGACCGTGTACAACGTGCGCCGGTACAGTCCGTCGCCATCGTCCGTTTTGTAGTTCCGCAGGTCGCCATAGCGGCTCGTTTCATCCCAGACGCCGTCCGGCATGTACGGCCGAACGCTCGGCCCGCCCAGCTTTTCGACCAGCAGACCGCTGACGGCCAAAGCCTGGTCGCGGACCAGTTCGCCAGGCAAGCGGAAACGCGGGCCGCGAGCGAGCAGCCGGTTCTCGGGATCGCGTTGGGCAAGATCCGGGGTGACACGCGAGGATTGGCGGTAGGCGGCGCTGGTGACCAGCAGCTTTTGGAATGCTTTCATGTCCCAAGGCTGGGCGGGCCGACCGGAGACGGCCGGCGACACGGCGGGCCGCATGAACTCGGCGGCAAGCCAGTCCAGCAATTCCGGGTGGCTGGGGAACTCGGCTTGCGAGCCGAAGTTCTCCGTGGTCTTCACCAGTCCGACGCCAAAGAATCGCTCCCAGGCTCGATTCACCCAAACGCGGGCGGTCAGCGGATTGCCCGGGTCGACGATCCACCGCGCGAGTCCCAGGCGGTTGAGCGGTTGGCCGGCGGGCAGAGACGGCAAGACGGCGGGCAGGCCAGCGGTGACGGCTTCCCCGCGTTTGTCGTACTGGCCGCGCACCAGGATGAACGCCTCGCGCGGCTTGTCGAGTTCTTTCATCACCATGGCGTTGGGCATCGAGCCGCGGAGATCGGCCAGCGTTTTCTTCGCCGCCGCGACCGCTGACTCTGCGGCTCGCACCGGACTGTCGACGTTGGCGCGGAAGAATTTTTCCAGTTCCGTCCGCTGCTCGGGCGAGCGTTTCGCCGGCTCCGTGGCAAGGATCGTGGCCAAAGCGGCGGGGAACGCCGAGCCTTCGAGCGATACGGTGCTGGCGGCCAGCGACGTGCGGGACAAGCGGAAGCGACCGATGCCGTGTTGGCCAATCGATTCGTGCCGCAACCGTACCGTCAGGGTCGCGTTCGCGGGTGCGGCGAGCGGTGTTTCGAGCAGGAACATCGCGCGTCGCGGCAGGCGTTTTGTCGGATCGTTGCCGTCGACCGCCCAGCCGCGTTGCCGATTGCCGCGGACCGTGTTTTCGATTTCCCAGCCCGGTTGCGAGTAGGACGCGACCGCTTTGTGGATCACACCCCGGAGCGGCGTCGCCAGTTCCGGCGCGTTGATTTCCACCTCGACACGGCTCAAGACGTAATTGCCGTTCGGGAACCGGCCCAGGCTCTGGTTGGGCAGGCTCGGGTCGGGAAACGTTTCCAGCAGCAGCCCGCTGAGTCCGCCCGCCGGGAGCGGCGCGGTGACTTCGTAAACATCGTGCTCGGGGTTCGTGCCGCTCGCCAAATAACTGCCATCGGGCTGCCGCGTGAGCGTCGCGCCGCCGAGCGATTTGACAGCGGTCGGCTCAAGCCCCACCCAGGCAGCGACACGATCGTTCAGTTGGGCGCGAAAGCCCGGTTCCCAGGCCGCGATCAGGCCGGGAAGTTTGGCCAACTCGTCGGCGACCCGCTTCTCGGCGGCCGCGATCCGCGTTTCCTCGTCCGCCATTCGCCGCGCCAGATCGGGCGTGGGGACCGCGAGCACCGGATCCGTATTGCGCGACTCGCCTTGCAGCGTGCCGCTTTCCGCCACGTTGTTGAAGAACGAAAAGAATTGGTAGAACTCGCGCTGCGAAATCGGATCGTATTTGTGATCGTGGCAGCGGCAGCAATTGAGGGTCAGTCCCAGCCATGTCATGCCCGTGGTTTCCACTCGGTCGATGACCGTTTCGACCCGCCATTCCTCCGCAATAATGCCGCCTTCTCCATTGAGTCGATGGTTGCGATTGAAGCCGGTCGCCAGGATCTGTTGCGGCGAAGCGCCGGGCAGCAGGTCGCCGGCGAGCTGTTCGATGGTGAATTGGTCGAACGGCACGTTGCGGTTGAACGCGTCGATCACCCAATCGCGCCACGGCCACATCTGCCGGCTGCTGTCGACTTGAAAGCCGTTGCTGTCGGCGAAGCGAGCGAAGTCGAGCCACTGCAGCGCCATCCGCTCGCCGTAGCGAGGCGCATCGAGGAGTCGATCCACGAAGCGTTCGTAGGCTCCGGGAGTCTGATCGGCGAGCACCGCGTCGATTTCCAGGGGAGTCGGGGGAATGCCGGTCAGGTCCAGTGACACGCGACGCAACAAGGTCGTCAATTCGGCTTCGGACGCTGGCCCGAGCCCCTCGCGTTCCATTCGCGCCAGAAGGAAGCGATCGACGTCGTTCCGCGCCCAGCCTTGGCGGGCGACAGCAGGCGGGGCCGGCCGCTCCACGGGCGAGAACGCCCAATGTCCTTCATATTCGGCGCCCTCCGCGACCCAGCGACGCAACACGGCGATCTGTGTCGGCGTGAGCGTTTTGCCCGAATCGGGCGGCGGCATCCGCAGGTCGGCATCGGTGCTGTCGATGCGACGCAACACCTCGCTGTCCGCCACCGCGTTCGGCACAATCGCCGGCTTGCCCGACTCGCCTGCCCGCACCGCGTGCTCGCGACGGTCCAACCGCAATCCGGCCTGCCGAGTGCCTTCGTCCGGGCCATGGCAGCGGAAACAGTTGTCGGACAGGATGGGCCGAACATCGCGATTGAACGACAGCTTCGCGGGCCGGTCGGCGGCCTGAACGGCGGCCGTCGCGGCGGCGAGCACGGTGACAGCCGCGCCGACCAAGCCCCCGGCCAGACAACGAGCGAAAACGCCTCGGAACAACACGGCACGGACGCTGTGGGACAACACGGCACGCATGATCGACATCCTGGAACGCGGAACGGATACGCGGATGGTGTCTGCGGCTCCTGCGACAGAGCCGGTTCCGCATCTTATTGGAACGAGCCGCCCAAGGGGAGCCACCGCAAGCCACCGCCTCCCGTCCGTCCGATCGTTCCAACCGACTCAAGCCGACATCCGTTCCCCCCATGCACGACGGACATCTTGTCCGTCGCGAGCCTGTCGAACACCAATCAGTGCCAGGCACTGATCGTTCCACCAACAACCCTGCTTGCCCAATCCACCTCGTTTACCGCCGAGCCGCAGGCGACGGCCGGGCCGG
>CAIXSC010000367.1 GCA_903921945.1 uncultured Planctomycetaceae bacterium | reverse complement strand
GTCAGCGTGGGAAGGACTATTCACGACGGTCGCGAATCTTCCCGACACGCATGGATCCTGGCGAACGGGTTCGTCAGGGGCATCCAGAAAAGTTTCGCGTGCGATCTGGCGACATCCGTGGATCCGTTTCGCGGCATTTCCACGCTATCCAACCACGCTGTTCAAAAACGCGCTATTCGATAGTGCGATAGTGGATATCACTGCTCAATCACGCTACTCAGTCACGCTGCTCAATATCGCCAGCGCGAGGTATCCGTCATGAGGTCTAAGGCCAGCAGCAGCATCACCGCGAATGTGCTCGCGAAAGTCAGATCGATCGTCATATCTATCCCAAAATCCGGCAACGGGGACCTAGCGTGAGTGGGGCAACGCCAGGGGCCAGCAAGCCGGGATGTTGTAAGCCAAAGGAACTCCGTTCACTGATTGGAGCCGCACGCCTCTCTCAGACCAATCTGCCGTAAGAATCCTCTCGTCCGGCAAACTGGGACCTCAGTTCCAACCTCAGCGACCGACTATTATGGCGAATTGCGTCCAATCCGCAATGATTCCCTCAAGATTTCTTGAACGTCCCCGCTCAGCCGACGCGGCCGACGGGGTATGATCTTGCCGGTTGCAAAGGAGAAACCGATGATTCGATCGCTGGTGATTTTGCTGGCTGGCTTGGCGCCAGCGGCGGCTCCCGATTCCAACTGGCTCGATTTTCGAGGTCCGACCGGACAAGGCCACGCGAGCAGTACCGAACTGCCGGTGGAGTGGTCGGCAACCAGCAATATTGCCTGGAAACAGCCGGTTCCCGGACTTGGCTGGTCTTCGCCGGTCGTGGTGAATGGTCAAGTGATTGTTACCGCCGCCGTGCCGGTCGAAGGGGATGCGGCAGCGGGCGCCACCGGTTCAGCGTTGTCGTTGCGAGTCCTTGCTTACGAGGTGGCGACCGGCGCGCCGCGTTGGGACACCGAGGTTTTCCAACAACCCAAGGACGCGCCGCGAATTCACGGGAAGAACAGCCACGCCAGTCCCACGGCGGTCGTTCGTGGCGACTCGGTGTTCGTTCATTTCGGCCATCAAGGCACCGCCTGCCTGGGGCTGGACGGCAAAGTGAAATGGCGGAACCGGGACTTGGCTTACGCTCCGGTGCATGGCAACGGCGGCACACCGGCACTCGCCCAAGACTTGCTCGTGTTCAGCGCCGACGGCGCTTCCGATCCGTTCCTCGCCGCGTTGGACCAACAGACCGGTCAACTTCGCTGGAAGACGACTCGCGACTCCGACGCCCCGAAGAAGTTTTCGTTCAGCACGCCGCTCGTGATCCAGGTGGACGGTCAATCGCAGATCATCAGTCCGGGTTCGAACTCGGTCGGCGCCTTTGACGCCGCGACCGGCAAGGAGCTCTGGCGAGTCCGCTATCAAGGCTACTCGGTGATTCCCCGGCCGATTTTCGCCAACGGTCTGCTTTACATCGGCACCGGTTACGACTCGCCGTCGGTGATGGCGGTCCGCCCCGGCGGCACAGGCGATGTGACCGACTCGCACGTCGCCTGGGTGGTTAAAAAGGGGGCGCCGCACACGCCGTCGCTGTTGGCGGTTGGCGATTGGATTTTCATGGTTTCCGACCGCGGGGTCGCGACCTGCCTCGATGCGAAGACCGGGGCTGAAATCTGGCAGGAACGGCTCGGCGGCAACTACTCGGCGTCGCCACTCCATGCCAACGGCAAGATCTACTTTCAAAGCGAGGAAGGCGACACGACGGTGGTGCGAGCCGCCGCGAAGTACGAGCTGCTGGCGAAGAACAGCCTCGGCGAGCGAACCCTTGCCTCGTACGCGGTCACCGGCCGCGCGCTCCTGATTCGCGGCGCCACGAACCTTTATCGAGTGGAAACGAAGCCGTAGGCTCGCGGGCCTTCGGGCGATTGGCGTGGGTGGATTCTCGCAGGACGGGACACGGGGAACGGTATGGCCGATACGCGGCGATTTGTGGTGTTGGGGCTCGGTTCGTTCGGCACAGCGCTCGCGACCAAACTCTGCCAGAACGGTTGTCGCGTCACCGGGGTGGACTCGGACCCGGAGCGTGTTGACGATCTCAAACACTTGCTGTACGAGGCGGTCATTGCGGACGTGACCGAGTCCGATTCGCTCAAGGAGCTCGGCCTGCAAAATTCCCACGCGGTCTTCATCAGTTTGGGCGAGAACATCACGCCGTCTTTGCTGTGCGCGCTCCATGCCCGCGAACTGGGCGCCAAGCGGGTCATTGTGAAGGGGATCACCCAGGACCACGCCAAGTTGCTCAAGAGCCTTGGCGTGGAGCGCGTGATCTTCCCGGAAATCGAGATCGCCATGGAATTGGCGGACCGCATGACGTGGCCCAACGTCGTCGACTTCATGAAGATCGACCCGGAATACAGCTTCGCCGAAATCACCACCCCGACAAGCCTCTCCGGCGTGACCCTGCGAGAAGCCAATCTTCGGAAGACGTTTGGTATCTCCGTGGTCGGCGTGAAAGACGCGCTCAGCGGCAAGCTGCACATGTTCCCGGACGGCGAGTTCCGGTTGACGGACGATCAACTGCTGGTCGTCGTCGGACGCCAGACCGATCTAAACCGGCTCCGCGAGCTCGACTAAGCCGAAATCCCGATAAGCCGACAAGCCAAGCAAGCTAAGCGGTCGAAAAGCAGCGAGGGGATCCCCAGGGAACGGCGTGGAAGCGGCCCGTCGAAGCACCGTTCTCCGTTTTGTACGACGGACATCTTGTCCGTCGCCGCTGGAGGCGGAATTCGATACCGCGTCGGGATCGCGGTTTGGAGGCCCGGCCGTCGCCTACGGCTCGGCG
>CAIXSC010000366.1 GCA_903921945.1 uncultured Planctomycetaceae bacterium | reverse complement strand
TTCGTGCTGCATCGCGGACGGTTCGACGAGCCGCGCGAACGACTCGCGCCCGACGTGCCCCGATGGATGACTCCCGGCTTTACCGAGCCGGTCCGCGATCGGCTCGCGTTGGCCCGATGGGCGACCCGTGACGGGCATCCTCTCACCGCTCGCGTGGCCGTCAACCGCTTCTACCGCGACCTGTTTGGCGAACCGCTGGTCGCGACGCCGGACGACTTTGGGTTGCACGGCGCAGCGCCCGACAACCCCCGCTTGCTCGATTGGCTGGCCTGTGAGTTTCAAGGAGACCCATCGAGCGGTCGGTCGCGGTGGGATGTGAAACGGTTGCATCGGCTGATGGCGACCTCGAGCGTCTTTCGACGGCGCGGGCCGTTGTCGGCCGATACCGCCTTGCCCGCGGAAACGGTGCGCGATCAGACCTTGGCCCTCGCCGGATTGCTCGACCGGCGTTTGGGCGGTCCGGGTGTGTTTCCGCCGCAACCCGACGGCTTGTGGGAGGAACTGGCCTACGACACGCAACAATTCACCGCGCAAACCTATCGCGTGAGCGACGGCGGCGACCGCTATCGACGCGCGTTGTACACGTTTTGGAAACGGGCCGCGCCGCCGCCAACGCTGGCCGCCTTCGACGCGCCCGACCGCGAAGTGTGTGTGGCCGCCCGCCCATCAAGCCACTCGCCGCAACAAGCGCTGATCCTCATGAACGAACCGCAGTGGCTTGAAGCCGCGCGCCAGCTCGCCCGCCTCGTCGCGTCAGAAGCTGCCCGCCCAGTGCCTGCCGCCCTCGCATCGCTGTTCGAGGAAGTGCTGGCGCGGCCGCCGTCGGCAGGCGAACTGCGGACGCTCGAACAGTCCTACGCGGCGGAGTTGGCGCTGTTCCTGGCCGACCCGGCCGCCGCCGCCGAACTGCTCAACGAGCCCGTCTCGCGGGATGGCGCCGAGCAAGCCGCTCGAGCCGCGCTGGCCTGCGCGGCGCATGTTCTGTTGTCGCTGGAAGAGACGGTGACGTTGCCATGAACACTCGCGAAAACATGACGCCCGTCGCTGCGGCTCGTCGCCTGTTTCTCCGCGCCACCGGCTTAAGCCTTGGCGCGGTCGCCGTCGAACTGCTCGCCGCGGGCCAACAGACGCACGCCTCCAGCCTGACTGGCAACGCGGGAGCCGTTCAGCCGCACTTTCCACCACGCGCTAAGCGTGTCGTTTTTCTCTGCCAATCCGGGGCCCCGTCCCAGGTCGATCTGCTGGACCCCAAGCCCGGCTTGCGACGCTGGCATGGCCAGGAACTTCCTGCCTCGGTGCGGGGCGAGCAGCGGCTCACCACCATGACCGCCGACCAGCCACGTAAACCGATCGTGGCATCGCCCTGGGAGTTCTCGCAGTACGGCGAATGCGGCTTGGAAGTTAGCGAGCTGTTGCCTTACACCGGCGAAATCGCCGACGAGCTCTGTGTCATCCGGTCGCTGGCCACCGACGCGATCAATCACGATCCGGCGATTACCTTCCTGCAAACCGGCAGCCCGTTGCCAGGCCGGCCGGGATTCGGGGCCTGGGTCAGCTACGCGTTGGGATCGGATAACGAAAACCTGCCCGCCTTCACCGTTTCCATCTCGGGCGGCGAACCGGGCGACCAGCCGCTAAATGGCCGGCTCTGGGGCGCGGCGTTCCTGCCGCCCAACTCGCAAGGAGTCAAGCTTCGGGGCCACGGTCCGCCGTTGCTCTATCTTGAAAATCCGCCCGGTATCGATGCCGACCGTCGAGCTCGCCTGAACGACACGCGGCGGCGATTGAACGCCCTGCGGAACGAGACGCCCGGAGCGGTTGGGCCCTCCACGCCCGCTTCCGCCCTCGCCTGGACAGCGGCCGCCCGCTCGCGACTCGAACAGTTCGAGTTGGCGGCCGGATTGCAATTGGCCGCGCCCGAACTGGCGGACGTCGCCACAGAACCCGAACATGTGTTCGAACTGTATGGCGAAGAGTCGCGGCAACCGGGCACGTTCGCCGCGAATTGCCTTCTCGCCCGCCGCATGATCGAACGCGGCGTGCGGTTCGTCCAGCTTTACCATCGCGGCTGGGACCACCACACGAATCTGCCGAGCAAACTGCCCGGCAAATGCCGGCAGGTCGACCAACCGGCCGCCGCGCTGGTGCGCGATCTCAAACAACGCGGGTTGCTCGACGATACCCTAGTGATCTGGGCGGGCGAGTTCGGACGGACCGTGTATTGCCAAGGCGAATTGCGCGAGGGCGACTTCGGCCGCGATCATCATCCGCGCTGTTTTACCGTGTGGCTCGCCGGCGGCGGCGTCCGCGCCGCCACCACCATCGGCCGCACGGACGACTATTCCTACAACATCGTGGACTCCCCGGTCCACGTCCACGATCTGCAAGCGACCGTGCTAAGACTGCTGGGCTACGATCACGAACGGCTGATCTACCGCGCCCAGGGCCGCGACTTCCGCTTGACGGATGTCGCCGGCCAGATCATCGAACGGGTCATCCGCTGACGATCGCGATTCACGGCGTCTCTTCGCGGTGGAACAGGCCGTCCAGCGTGCGGCGAACCGCGTTTTCCGCCGCGCCTTGCACTAAATCCTTCTTGCCCGCTTTGCGCATCGCTTCGACCAGCTCTAAATGGTCTTTCCATTCATTGACGCCGAAGGGACGAATATCGACATACGTGTCGTGAAGAGCGAGCGTCGTCTTCGCGATCACATGGTGGCCATCCTCCGCCCGCACCACGTGAAAACTGAGCGCTGCATAGAGCGCCAAGGCCCCCACCACGCATCCGCCGATAAAATTCCGCATGGAAAACTTCCTGTTATGGGGAATCATTCCAGCGGCGGCAATCCAAGCCGCCGTCGACAGTCATCCAGAATCTCCCGCGTGCGACTGGCGCCGCACCGCGTCACGCCAATCTCCCGCACCGCGACCAACGAATCGAAATCGCGGACGCCACCCGCCGCTTTCACCTGCACGTGCGACGGCGAGTGTCGCCGCATCAGCCGCAGATCGTCAAGCGTCGCTCCAGTCGCGCCATAACCGGTCGAAGTCTTCACCCAGTCCGCGTTCAGTTCTCCGCAGATTTCACACAGGCGGATTTTATGCTCGTCGCGGAGAAAACAGTTCTCGAAAATGACCTTAACCTTCCTCCCGGCCGCGTGCGCCACCTCGATCACCGCCGCAATGTCCGCACGGACCGCCGACCACTCGCCGCCCAGCACTTGGGATATGTTGACCACCATGTCCAACTCTTCACACCCGTCCCGAACCGCCAATTCGGCCTCGGCTCGCTTGATCGCCGTCGCCTGCCCGCCATGCGGAAAACCAATCGTGGAACTCGCCTTCACCGTCGACCCGCGCAACAACGCCGCCCCTTCCGGCAAAAAATACGGCAGCATGCAGACGCTCGCCACATCGTATTTCAACGCCAAAGCACAACCCGCCCGAAGCTCTGCCGGCGTGAGCGTCGGCGCAAGCAACGAATGGTCAATCATCTTGGCGTACGTCGAATAGTCAGGCATGGAGGTTGTCAGTTGCTAGTTGTCAGTTGTCAGTTGTCAGTTGCTAGTTGCCAGTTACTAGTTGTCAGTTGCCAGTTGTCAGTTGCCAG
>CAIXSC010000365.1 GCA_903921945.1 uncultured Planctomycetaceae bacterium | reverse complement strand
TAATTGAACGGTATTGGCGGTAAACGAGGCGGCGGTAAACGAGGCGGCGGTAAACTAGGCGGCGATAAACGAAGCAGCGTTTTGCGTTGGTTCGCGCTGGTCTGAATCAATCGCTCTCAGGGGGGAACTCGGGCGCGCCTAATCCTTGGCTTTAGGGCACGGGCGGTTGCGGCAATACGTCCGGCAGTTCGTCGACGGTCGCTTCCGGCTCGGATGTCTTGGGCCGCAGTTTGACCGGGCAGACAAAGCCGGGCGGCTTGAGGGCTAAGATCGAGCAGTTCACTTGATTCAAGACAAGCTCCGACGTGTTCCCCATGAGGAACCCCGACACACCGGCCCGGGCGAGCGTCCCCATGACAAGCAGGTCCGTGTCGTTCTCCGCCACGAACTTGGGAATCTCGAGCGTCGCGTCGCCGCGTATCAAATGGGTGCGTTCCGGGCCGCCCGCGAAACCGGTGCGTTCCGCGAGTTGTCGCAAACAGTCTCCATGTTCCCGGTGCATCATCCCCTGAAGCTCTTCGAATTCGTTCGACTTCATGTAGTCGCGCACCATCCGTTCGCCATAAATGCTCCAGACATGCAGCAGGTCGAGTTGCGCCTCGTAGGTCGTGGCTAGCGACATCGCGGCCCGCACGATCGCTTCGTCGAGCTCGGGATGCTGCGCCTTTTCGGGATTGGTATCGACCGCCGCGACGATCCGCCGCACGGGACCTTCGTGCGCCGTGTTCACAAGCCACACGGGACAGGGGCAGGCGCGTAGCAACTCCATGGCGGTCGAACCAAACAAGCCGGTTCGCACACTGTGCTGGCCTTTCGTTTCCCGGATCAACAGATCGCATTTGCTGCGAAGCACCTGGCGGATCAGTTCCTCGGAAGTGCGGCCGACCAACACGCGATAGCGGACATTCAATTTGCGGCGGCGCAGCGAGGCGGCCAATTTTTTCAGCTGCGCGGTCTTTTCACGGAGCAACAACTCGTGAATATGTTCCGACTCGTTCCACGAGAGCTTCTGGGCCCAGTTGAGCTGCGGGAGGCCGTCGGCGATCAACAATTGCGCCTGGTTCAGTTCGGCCAGCCGCGCGGCCCGTTCAATCACCGGCACCGACAAACGAGCGGTGTCGACGGCCAACAAAATGTTTTTGCACGGGATCATGATGAGACTCCTCGTCTGACGTGGGCTGCGGAGCGGTTACTGCGACAAGAAAAGCGGCAGCTTCGCGTGCTGCATCACATGCAACGCGGTCTCGCCGAGCACGCGTCGCAAGAGGAAGTTTTTCGCGCTGTTCCCCATAACCAGCATATCCGCTCCCCAATCGGCGGCGATCGGTAAAATCTGGTCTTTGGGCGAACCCGGCACATGGATCATCTCCGGACTGCAACCGTGCGCCCGGCAATACTCTTCCGCGTTCGCCAGCAAGCGCGCGGCCTTCTCCGCCGTGTGATTGAACACCACCACACGTAGCGTTACGCCCCGGAACGGACTGGCCTGCAAAAACTGACGCATCGTCTCCGCCGACTCCATCGATCCGCTGTAGCCAATCATGACCCGGCGGATCGGACGGTACGCCTCCGGCACCGCCAACAACGGACGCACGCCGTTGCTCAGCAACCGCGCCAGAATCTCGCCCGTTTCCGCCTGCGATTCGCCGACCAGTCCCGATTCGAACACGCCACGCAGGCCGCAAATCGTCAGGTCGTGGTAGCGAGCCTCGGAAATGAGCAGATCGAACGCGTCGCGCCGCTCTTCCCGCTTCAGCCGATGGCGCACCGACGCTTCCCGGGCCGACTGCAGGAACCATTCGACCGAGCGTTCCAGATGGGCATGCGCTTCGCGCTGACGCGCCTCGCGCAGCTCGCGGGCCGAATCGCCAGCGCCCAGCGGCACCGGCCCGACCCAATCCAGCTTGTCGGCCGCGACCACGGTCACGCCGGTCAGTTCCGCGTTATAACGCTCAGCCAGCTCCACACCGTACTGAATCTCGGCGCGGACCGATTCGGAACCGCCTAGGCCCAAGAGTATGCGACGGATCATTGGTTGACTCCTTCTCCTTGTGCCGAACGTCTCGCGCCACCCGCTTGCCGCCCACTACCCGGTTCCTCTGGGCAAATAGCGTACCGCAGCCTAAGCGACTCGGGCGAGCCCTAGCGTACCAAATCCGATGGCTGCCCACGAGCCGCGCGATGTGCGGGTTTGATCGCCAACCCGACCGGGGCGCGCGTCCTTGCGCGCTGTGGCACGTTCGGCCCGCCGCCTCCCACGACCGCCGATACGGGCTCGCACCGCCTGACAATCGCTGACAATCGCTGGCCATGGCCCAGAGTCCCTGAAATCAGCCGAGAATCGCGGACGATGGCCGCGAGTTTCGGCCCGGGACAGTCTCTTCCCACGGAAAATCCACTCGCCATAGCGCCGCGGCGCGCCGCTTGCTCTACACTCTCCCCGCGATCGGCCCGGCTAGCGACAGGCACGCTGGCGGGCACAATTCGGCTTGGGGCCCCATGCGGATCGCCCCACATACACAGGAGGCGTGGCGATGAACTTCAAAAAAATCCTCGTTTCGACCGACTTCTCGTCGTGCAGCGACGCGGCGTTGACGATGGCCACCGCGCTCGCCCGCGACTCGGGCGCAACGCTGCTGATCGTTCACGTCGAGGAAATCCCGCTCGCCACCGGCAGCGCGGAGTTCCTCTACAGCGTCCCCGAACCGAACACCCAGGAATTGAAGCGGATGCTCGCCGACGTCAAGCCGCGCGACCCGCGCGTTGTCTGCGAACACCATCTGCTGGCGGGCGACCCGGCGGAAGCGATCATTCGCACGGCCGAGCAAGAAGGAGTGGACATCATCGTGATCGGCACCCATGGCCGCACTGGCTTGACACGACTGCTCATGGGCAGCGTGGCCGAGGCGATCGTGCGGCGAGCGACCTGCCCGGTGCTCACCGTCAAACAGCCGACGCCAGTCGCCGCCACGGCTTAACGCGTTGCCCGGGCCGGTTTCCCTTCGTATCCCAGGAGTCCCTACCATGTTCACCCGAGTCCATTCGGCCGTTCGCCGCTGGTCCACCGTCGTCGCGGTTGCCGCGGTTGCCGCGCTGGTTCTGCCGTTCGCCGCGTTCCCCTCCGCGAACCGCGCCCAAGAGCCGAATAAAGTGAGTGAATTCATGCGAGCGAAGCTCGTCCACTCGCAGAAAGTGCTCGAAGGGCTAGCAACGGAAAACTTCGATCAGATCACGAAAAACGCGCAGGACTTGAGCTTGCTCAGCCAAGCCGCGACGTGGCAGGTGCTGCAAACTCCGGAGTACCGGGACCGGAGCACGGAGTTCCGCCGCAGTGCCGACGCGCTGGCCGAAGCCGCCAAAAAGAAAAACCTGGAAGGCGCGGCCCTGGCCTATGTCGACATGACCATGAAGTGCGTGAACTGCCACAAATATGTCCGCCAAGTCCGCATGGCCCGCGCTCCCGCGCCGCTCGCCGAACAGCTCGCCCCACGCGTCGCCACCTCCCCGGCCCGTGTCCTCCGCTCGGTCCCCATAGGAGAGTAACCGATGCCCTGGGGCCCCAAGCAAACTGTGCTCGTGCCCGTTGATTTCTCCCCCGAGTCTTTGGCGGCCGTTTCCACCGCGTTGGAAATCGCCGCCGATCCG
>CAIXSC010000364.1 GCA_903921945.1 uncultured Planctomycetaceae bacterium | reverse complement strand
GCCGCGCCGCCGCATGATCCGGGGCCTCTCGCAAGACTTCGTGCAACAACCGATACGCGGCCGCCGCATCGCCATCCCCATCCGTGTCGCCATCCCCATCCGTGTCGCCATTCCCAGCGGTGTCGCTATCCCCATCCGTGTCGCCATCCCCAGCGGTGTCGCCGTTGCCGCCAACGCCGCTACCTTTTTTCTTATGGGGACCGACCTCAGATTTTCCGCCAGTCGGTTCACCGATGGTTTTGCCTGTGGATTTACCCGTTGATTCGCCAGTGGATTCGCCAGTGGATTCGGCAGTGGATCCGCCAGCCGATTCGCCCGCCGCGACGCGAGCCGCCTCGAACAACGCTTCGGCATGAGTCCGCCGCACTTCAAGGAACTTCGCGTGCCACTGCGCGACGACGCGTGGCGCGCCCGGTGCCGGTCGCGTCGGATCCGGATCGTCGGCGACAAAGACCGTTTGTCGGCGCGAAGTCCGTTCAATCCACCATTGCTCGGTCGCCGCTGCCTGCTCGGGCAGTTCGACCGCGCGGCAGCGTTCGGCGAGTTGCTTCAGACGCTCGCGAAACTCGGCGTCCGCCGTCGCTCGCATCTTCCGCCAATCCGCACCCCCGGATTCCCGCGAATCGGCCGCCAGGCTCGCCCACGCGATGGCCAACACCAGCGGCGCCATCTTCCACGTGATTGGCATTCGAGATTCCTTCCTGGGGTTATGGGTGACGCGTGACGGATTGCGGGTGGCGGGTGGCGGGTTACGGGTGGCGGGTGGCGGGTGTTCGGGTTGCGGGTTGTTCGAGTGGTGGGGTGTTCGGTTTACGGGATGTGGAGTTTCGAGGTGTGCGAATTATGGGGTGTGCGGGTGGCGGGGTGAGCGAGTGGCGCGTTGCGGGGTGCCACTCGCCGATCGTCACGTGGGGGTAGCGTCGCCTAAAGCAGTTCGCCGAGTCGCGCCGCCGCCCTTGCCAGTTCCCCCGCAGCAACGAAAGCACGCGTCTGCCCCAAGGCTTCGACTATCGACGTGGAAAACGGGATGGCATCCTCTGGAGCGGGCGGCACAGGCACGAGCCGCTGAATCACCGCGTCCAGCAGACGTTCCAGCCCAGCTCCCGTCCAGGCGCTGACGGCGACTCCCGGCGGCCGGCCGGCCAACGCGGACTCGACGTCCGTGGCGGCCAGGTCCAACTTATTGTGCACGATCAAAGTCGGCCGCGTGCTCAACGACGCCATCATGCGGTCGTCCTCGGAAGTCCACGGTTGCGAGAGGTCCGCGACGTGTACCGTCAGGTCGGCAGCGGCATGGCTGGCGAACGAACGTTCGATGCCAGCGGCTTCTAGCCCATCGTCGGTTTCCCGCACGCCGGCCGTATCGGCGAACCGCAGCGGCCAACCTTGCCATGCGGTGGTCGCGACAACGACGTCGCGAGTGGTCCCTGGAATTGGCGAGACAATCGCCCGCTCGTAGCCAACCAGAACATTGATCAGGCTGCTTTTACCCGCGTTCGGTCGGCCCACCAGGGCCACTTGCCACGGCTGCGCGAGCCGCAAGCCGCATGGTGCTCGTTGAATCAACGTGTCGAGCCGTTCGATCGACTTGTCGGCATCGGCGGCGCTGATCGCGGCGGCAATCTCCAAACAGGCGCGACGCAGCGCCCCTCCCGCCTGCACCGCCATCCACGCGGATGTGCGTTCGGTCAAACAGTTCGGCCACGCCTTCAGTGCGGCGGCGGCAAGCGGGTCCTGGCATGCTCCCTGGCACCAAGCGGCTTCATCGCATCGCATCGCGCCACGAGCCGCCAACGCCTCCATGACCGCCGCGACCGCCGCCTCGCCGCCGTGGCAGTGAACCTCCCAGTCCGCGTCCGCCACTCGAGCGACAACAACCTCTTCACCCGCGCTCGACGCTCGCGACCGCCACCGTCCGAAGACGATCCGTCCCACGGGAATCGATGCGACCGATGCCTGCGCGGCCCGTTCGAAACAGCTGGCAAGCGCCGTCACAGCCGCCGGCCCGCGAAGCCCAACCACGGCCACGGCACCTCGCCCCGGAGGTGTCAGTCGCGCCATAACGAACGCGGTCTGTTGCTGTCGATCGAGCTTCATCATGTTGGCACACGGCTCGCGTTCGTCAGTCCACTCAACGCTCGTCAAACTCGCCCGAACGCGTAAGGCAGTGGTGGGCGATCAAAGCGATCCCCGCCAGACACAGATGCGGCACGAAACGAGTGTCGTGATCGATCAGGGGGGACAGGCCCGCGGCATCGCCTCCCGTAATGAACACCTGCGGGTCCGCGGCTAACTCGACACGCATGCGAGCCAATAGTTCGCGGACCGCGCCGACCGCCCCCCAATAGATTCCGCTGCGAATGGCGGCCTCGGTGTGCCGGCCCATCGCGGCGGGCGGCACATCGTTGGTGCTGACGGGCACGCGAGGCAAGCGGTCTGTGTTGGCATGGAGCGACTCGGAGGCGAGCCGCATACCGGGCAGGATCGCCCCGCCTAGAAACACGCCGTCCGCCGACAGGGCGTGAACCTTCAGTGCCGTCCCCGCATCGACCACCACGGCGGGCCGCGCCGGCGCGCGGAGCCAGTCGGCAGCGACCGCGGTCGCCAACCGATCCAATCCGACACGTTCGGGAAAATCCACATCGACGCGGAGCGGCAAGTCGGCCAGTTCGAGCAATCTTGGGGCGGGCTGCAGTCCGCGACGGGCATGCCAGTCGAACAGCCGTTCGCACAACGGCCGATTCACCGAACTCACGAACCAAGGAACTCCCTCGAGCGGCCATGAATCGGGCAAGGCCGCTTCGTTGCCAGCGGCGGCCGGAGCTTCCGCCGTAAAGTCGGGCATCGGAAGCGTGCCATTGGCCGGTTG
>CAIXSC010000363.1 GCA_903921945.1 uncultured Planctomycetaceae bacterium | reverse complement strand
GCTTGAAGCAAGATTCCTTCACGCCACGTTTTGAACAAAGGATTGCCGAGCGAGCCATTCCTCGCACGATGGGCGCGTGAATCAACGTTTCACTTGCGAATACCAGCTCGACCGGGACCAAGAAACGATAAGGAGGCGACAACACCATATCCCGAAACCAAAGGGGATGTCCTGCGATTGACGACACCGCGCCAATCTGTTGGCTTCCCTTGGGCTCATCACCAAAAATGCGGAAGAGCCCCTTTCAAGCGCCCAATGACAATATATCCCAAAACCTAGTCTGGACGGGGCACTAGTCGACGTATTTCGCCAGCTGCACGGGTACGGAGGGAGCGAGTTCAGCTGGCACCCGAAGCGCCACGGAGCGTTCACCAATCGGCGGTTCGATCATGTGTCCGCGTTGGCGGCGCTGACCCCGGTTGCGTGCCGGTATCTGCACGCGTGGTGGGAGTCCGGACTGAGCGACCACGCGGCGCCGGAGGTCGTATTCGCGCCGCAGATCGCACTTCCTGGTTCCGACTTAACGGCACCTGAGTAGCGAATCGCTCGCTGTAGAACGCCGAGCTATCGAGCCTTGGCGTAGGGCTTCCGGCAAGGGCGTTTTCGTACCGTCCGACGTCAAAAAGGTATCACAAAAGGTATCACCAAGCGTCCTCCAACGAAAAAACGGCCGCGACAAAAATCGTCGCAAGCCGTTTCACTTCAAAGACTTCGGTTTCAGTCGGGGTGGCGGGATTTGAACCCACGACCTCTTGCACCCCAAGCAAGCGCGCTAATCCAGGCTGCGCTACACCCCGATATGTCGCTCTTGCGGTTTTGCGTGCCTCATCGGCTGTTCGCCTCGACAGGCTTCCATAGCCATGGGGTTGGCTATCGCCCGTCGAATACCGCTCTGTCCCTGCCCTTCCGCCGTCAATCAAGACGCCGCACGCTCGCGAGAACACGCGCCGCAAGGCCGGGAATATCGCAGAATCCCCTCGCCTTTTCAACGCCACCTCGAAACGCCCGCCACGATTGTGTGCAGGTCAACTTTCGCGGTCTCTCGCGATAGCCCGGGAATCATCCGTGGAGGTTCTTCGGAATTGTGGTTGGCGTTGGTAGGTCTGGACGCGGTTTGGGACGAAATTAACCGGGTTTGGGAAGAAAATCGGAAGTCTGAAAAGGCCGTCCCATGCATGCGGAGCGGTTGGCACAACAGAAGACGTTGGAGTAATGGTTGGCCCAGGCTGCGGCCGTGAAGGGCGAAGATTTAGGCGGAAGAACAAGGCTCCGGGATTCCCCATGACAGCCAGATTGATATGGACAAAACGGCGGGACGTGGAAAGACGACCAACCGCGTCCTCAAGATGCTTCATGGCGTTGCCCCTCAGGGCGGGGCTTCACGGCTGGAGGGGCGCTCGCCAGACGCGTCGCCTGGAACGCCGCGACCATCGGCCAATCGAGTCACAACGCTCGGTGCGACCGAGTCCGCAGGGCCGCTGGAACTGGAAGTTCCAGCCGGGCCATCGGGGCGGCTTGCGGCGCTCCGCTCAATAGCTGGAACTGGAGGTTCCAGCCACGGGGATCAGCCTTTCACGGCACGGATGGCTTGCCGGTCCATGGGGAACGGCCGTGCCCGGCCGCATCGCGGCGAGTGGATTGAATGAAATCGGCGATGGCGGCGAGCAACTGGGATTCGCCGCGTAGCGCGACCGTGCGCAGCCCTGCTGGCACTTTGTTCGGCCAGTGAACGACCAACGGCCCAAGGCCGCTCGTATTCCGGGCTCCTGTTGCCTCCCCGCCGCTCGGGAGGCCCGCGATCACGATCAACGTGGAAGGAGCTC
>CAIXSC010000362.1 GCA_903921945.1 uncultured Planctomycetaceae bacterium | reverse complement strand
GAACCTGTTGGCGGTCGCCGAGCCATTTCGACGCGGGTGGGCCTCGGTGTACGATCCCGACGCGGCGAACGCGATCGACGTGCCGTTCCCAGAGTACCTGGCCTCCGCCGACAAGGCGCCGGAGATCGCCGCCTGGATCCGACGCTGGCTGGACGATCCGCAAGAACTGCGGCGCCGCGAAGCGTGGCTGATCCAATTGCGCGACCGCTTCGGCCACCCCGGTGCGTCGGTGGCTGCCGCCGATTACATTCTTAGCGTGTTACGGGACGATGGCGGCGAGCGGCGGGCCGCCTGATCCCGCGTTCTCTCCGGCGCCGCCGCCTACAGCCGCGGCGATTTCCGCGGGGGTGTTCACGTGTTCTTGAGCGAGCCCGCGACGACCGCGTACGATTTGCGTTTCCGCATCGGCTCGATCCCGGTGCGCGTGCATCCGCTGTTCTGGCTCGTCACCGCCGTGATGTCGGGTGGCGATGTTGAACCCCTGCGAATGATCACGTGGATCGGTGTCTGCTTCGTTTCGATCCTGGTCCATGAACTGGGACACGCGCTCTTCATGAAGCGATTCGGCGAGCGTCCCCGCATTGTGCTCTACGGCATGGGCGGGTTGGCGACCAGCGACGGTGGCGGTTGGGCGCGCACGAAACTGGTCGGCTTCAATCAGCGACGACGCTGGCTTGAGCAGGTCTTGATCTCCGCCGCGGGGCCCGGCGCTGGATTCCTTTTGGCCATCGTCGTCTTGGCCGTGGTGTATGCCGCTGGCGGAGGCGTGATGTGGATCGCGCCCTCGCTGAAAAATCCCTTGCAGGTCATCGCCGTGGCGATCAATCCCCAGTTCTCGATCATGGCGACCCAATTGTTATGGGTCAATCTGGGCTGGGGAATCATGAATCTCGTGCCCGTCTTACCGCTCGATGGCGGCCGCATCTCCAGCACGCTCTTGGTCGAGCACGACCCGTATCGCGGACCCGAGCGAGCTCAGTGGTTGAGCGTGGTTGTGGCGGTGCTCGTGGCGATCATTGCCTTCCAATTCTGGCGGCAATTCTACGTGGCGTTTCTCTTCGGCTACTTGGCGGCAATGAACTTCACAGCGATGCGGCAGCGGCCTTGGTAGTCCTCGTCGCGCTCGCCACTGTCACGCCACCGTCACGCGATCGGCCTGCGCCATCATTCATCCGATCGCTGCGCGACTCGTCATGCTCGATGGCCGCGCAGCCAACAAGCGTCGATGCACTGCGTGCTCGCGTACCGCGCGCGGTCGTCCGCTCGAAAGCCGCGCTGAACGTTTTTTTCAATACGTCTTGTGCGTTTTTTGTGGAAAACGTGTTGCATTTTTTTTTGACTTGCGTACAACTACGAACCTTAAGCAAAGAAGCCACTGGCGGTTCACTGACTGACGGCATTGACGCCAACGTTGGATGATCGCGGCCCGAACAAGACAAGGCACGAATGCCTGATCGAATTCGAAGCCGGCACAGTGGCGGGGAACGTGGGACTGCGGCAGACGTTTCCCAGGCGCGGATGGCGACGGTAGTCGCTCAACGCACCTGAGCGATTGTCGCAACATTCTTTTCATTGGAGGACGTGTCGTGGCCAAGAAAGCTGCTGTGAAGAAGGCTGCTCCGAAGAAGGCTGCCAAGAAAGCCGCTGTGAAGAAGAAGAAGTAGCTTCTACGCAGGCTTCGGTCTGGTGCCCATTGGGACCGACCGCGCGATTGGGACAGTAACGAGAAAGGGCCGCCGGTTTCGGCGGCTCTATTTTTTTGCGCCGCGCCTCCGTGCTCGCACACGCCGAGCCCCTCGAACACGCGACGCCTCTCGAACACGCCGGCTCCGACTGGCGTCGACGTAGGTTCGGCGATTTGGCCATTCCGCGAATCGCCTTCGCGTGGCTTACACCGAGTACCGAAGCCAGTCGCCTTGCCGGGTGAGTACGGCGAACTGGCGATTGGAGAGTGACAGCAACGCCACTGGCTGGCCGTTCAGAGTGCCTCGATACAGCGGTCGTGGCGAATCCGCGTTCGGATCGTGAACCTCGATCGCGTAAGGCCCAGCGAGCACGAGCAATCCGCTCGGAAGAAACCGGGCCAGTGGATTCGCGATCGCATCATGGATTCGGGTCGCCCGCCAGCGATCGTTTTCAAACCGTTGGAGGACCGCGCCTTGACGGAGGCCAACGCAAATGGCGATTCGGCTGTGGGCCCGCGATACGGTAAGCGACCGGACTTCCTCGGAAAACAAATGCTCGGAGGCGACTGAGTGCGTCTCGGAAAGCACGAGGCACCGACGTCCATGGGCGACGCAAACCCATCGACCGATCTCCGCGACTCGCCACACGGCCGGCGTCGCAACATCGGCACTCGCTGCGTCAGCCTGCCGGTGAGATTGCCAGGCGGGTTGGTCTTCGTCGCGCTCCAACTGCGTTGGGGCCGAGTCGCGTAACTGAGGCGGATTGAATGGCAGCGCAAGCGACTGGGTATGCAGGAGCTCCCCGGTCGAGCTCATCCGCTTCAGCACGACATCGTTGGTCACGCCGATCAACGCGTAGCGATCATGGATGCCGCAAAAGTAGTCGTACAAGCCGGGCGCCGCGAGCGCGACGCGTAGGGATTCAACATTTTCCAGTCTCAGATTGCCCGCCGTCGCCGATTCGATTTCGCCAGCCTTCGAAATCGCGCCGCGAGCGGCCGCTTCATCATCGAGCACAAGCAGTGTGGCCGCTTTGGAACGAGTGTTATCCAGTCGCAACACCATTCGCAGCGCGCCGGACGTGCGCGGCAAGGGGAGCGGCACTCGTGTAGGAAAACGGCCTCCGACATTTTCGACCGGAAGCGGCCAACGCACGATGCTCAACCGGTTCGATTCATCGCGCGCGACCGCGTAAACCGATGTCGGATCGAGCGGCACTCGACCTGCCCAGCACCAATCGACGGTGGAATCGATCGTTCGAATCGCGGCGGGAACCAACGTTGGCACGCTGTCGTGGCTCGGGTGTGCCCGCTTCGTCGTGGGCTCCTGCGAGCGTGCCGCCGAGCGATACCGATCTCCGACCCGCTGGCAGTCGCGTTTCAAAAGCCAATCGCCCGTCGATAGTCCCTCCACGATCGCAAGCAACGCCTGAATGTCGCGACTCGAGTTATTCGTGGATGCAGGGTGGTAAGTGGCGGGCAGGCCAGCGGCGGCGAAGTAGTCATGGGTGCCAGCGTTATGGGCGCCAGCGTCTTCCCGGGGCGGTGCGAGCGCGGCAGCCAACTGGCGACCGGCGATCACCAGGACCACATCGCGGGCCGTGTCGCGGATGTCCGCGGTTGGATGTTGATGGACCAGACGCGCGACAGCTTCCAATGGCCAGATTCCCAGACGTGTCACGGCAGGATCATCCGGCAAGCCACGCAGCAGACCATGCATCGCTTCGACTCTTCCCAGCGACTGCAGCAGCCTCAAACGTTCTTCAAAACAGCGACGGGCCGCGATCCCGTAGGGCCATGAGCGGGCAAGCAGCGCTAGGGCCTCGTCGGGCTCGCGCAATTTCTCCATGAGGATGATGGACGCCCCAACGGGATCGGCCTGGACACACAACTGTTGCACCGCCAAGCGATACTCGACGATCGCTTCCGTCTCGCGGCCCAGTCCGCGAAGCATGTCGGCCGCCTCCGCGTGCCGTTTGAGGCGTCGCCATAACTCGAGCGCTTCCTCGAATCGACCGCCACGGCGAAAACAATCGGCCGCGGCCGCCGCGTTGTTCAAGCGGTCGCGGATTATCTCACCCGCGTCGAGATAGTGACCGCCCGCTTCCAACGTCTTCGCGGCCGCCTCCCAATCGCCGAGCAGCACGCCGTAAAGGTTGGCCGCCCGCCGATAGCGGCGGAGCCGCACCTCCCGCTTCGCCAGCTCGCGGTATCTCGTTTCCAACTTCCAACGCAATTCCGGCGCGATCACCCAGCCGTTGCTCGCGCCGAACGATTCGGCGTCGCGGGAGCGATGATCCAAGTTCCGGGACGGTAGCGAACTGGTCGGGAGCCCACCTCCGCGGCCGGACGCATTGCGGGCAAGTGGAATCGCATAATCCAGCCCTTGATCCGGGTCGTTTTGCAGTAATGACAGAAGCCGCTCAATCTCCCGTTGGCGCTTGTTTTCCAGCTCATTCCAGTCCACCGCGAGTCGGCGTTGTGTCCAGTCTCTCAATTGTTCCAGCCAGTTCCGCTGCCCACCATGAACTCGGGCTGAAACCGCGCCGCTACCAGAACTGCCACTCGAAACAACACTCGACCCGCCGGTCGAACTGCCGTTCAAGCTACTTGGCTGTGCGATGGAACGACCGGGTTGACCGGACGAGCCTCGGTGCGTGGGACCTAGAGTGCCGAACGCGTGACGCAATCCCTTCAGGGCCTGTAACGATTGGTTGGCAAGCCCATGGAGCATCCGTGTTGCGCGGCGTCGAGCCTTCGCGGCAAGACGCCGCCAAAGCGTGTCTCGCGGTTCTTGCGGAGCCGGCGGCAACTCGCCCAATTGACGGGCCTTCGTCCCGATGTCCACCGGCGGCGGTGGCTTGTCGGTGGGGCCATCGACGGTATTCCCGCCCGCTTCCCAACTCGGCAGGCTGCCAGCCCGTAGGGCAACGAGCTGTTGTGGAAAGTAAACCGCTGGGATCGCAGACTCCCACCGGCCAACTCGCGTCTCAGGCAAGCGAAGTAAACTTGCCAGCGACCAGCCCTCGTCCTCCGTGAACGGAACGAGGCCTTGCGCGGGGTGCCAAAACACGATGTGCGTGGACGGCGCGGTTTGAAGGGCCAACGATTGCTCGACGAAGGTGGCGTCGACGTCCGGTGTGATGATGGAGTCCATCGGAATCCACAGCCGTTTGGACACCTGGCGAAACTCGATGGCCGGGCCTACCACCGAAGACGAAGACCGCCGCCGCAGCACAATGAACGCACCCGCCACGGCCCGCGTCGACAAGGCTTTCCCGTGCTCCGACGCGATCCATGGAAAGAAACGAATCGACTCCTGGTCGTCGGTCAGGTGACAGGCTGTTTCCAGCCATCGTACCGACTCGCCGCCAGGCAAGAACAAGCCGGAGAGCAGGTTCGCGTCCAACGCTGTCGCTTCGCGGCCCGCACGCTCGTCGAGCGGTTGCAAACGCACGCGACACTCAAACATAAACGCTCTCCACAAGCAGCCGTAGCGTCTGATAAAGTTCTTCCATCGATCCCAGCGGCTCCGCCCTGGGAAAATGGAATTGGGGATCGCCGAAGCGCCGGCCGTCGCTTCGCCAAGCGACAGGCGGTCCATGCTTTTGCACCAACAGCGTGACCTCCAGCTGCTTGCTGTCCGGGTTCCGCAAATGCAGTAAACCGCGGTCGTCGACGAATAGCTCAAGCGCGCCGCATCGCGCCTTCCGCAACCGATAGGACTCGAAGCGTTGGTCCGCCAACAGTTCCAACTCGTGAAAGTCATCCCTGATGGCGGCGTTTGCCAGGGTATCCTCGTGCAACATCCATTCCAGCTCGCCATGTTTCGGCGAGTCGAACACAAGCTGCAAGCCAGGAAGCCTTTCGGATAACGTGTCCGCTTGCAGCAAGATGCGATGGCGATTAACCGCCACCCGGCTCAGAAGCCGTCGCCTTCGCCAGCGTGTCGTACGTTGATCCCGAAGTCGACTGGCTTCCTTGGTCAGCGCGAACGCGGCTCGTTCCTGGTCACCCGGGCCGGTCACTCGCGGCGGTTTGTCGAGTGGCAAACTAACGACCGTCGAACTGCCGTCCGCTAGTTTGCAAACCGCGGCCAATCCATCGCTCGACACTTTGGCGCTAACCAGAGCATTCGAAGCAAGCGTCTGCGACGAAAGCCCCGCGATCAGCGATGTCCTGCGATGGAGTGTTTCGACAAATTGCCCGGTTGTGGTGATGCCACAGAAGCCGTCCGAGCCGTGGCGTCGAAACAGCGTGGCCAGCGGCGTGTCGCCCAGCCAAGCGGTGTCGATGGCGGTTGTCGTGATCCTGGAGCCATCGAGACTCACATGAAAGAATTCGCGTTGGTTCGCCTGTGACCAGAAGCCAACCAAGCCGGGGACGACCGGCCACAGAAGCCCGGCTCTCAGGCAGGGCTGGTAGTCGATCCGGCCCAGCGTGTCCCAATCGAGCGCCTCGACGCTTAGCGACACGAGTTTGTGAAAACCTTGAGTTCGGCTTCCGCCGACCACGAGCAAGGCTTGACCTTGCATATCAAAGCCCTGAGGCACGGCGATGACGGATTGGAAGGCCCGCAGTTCGGCCGTTCCACCCACCAAATCGGCATCGACCGCGTACAACCGGGGCGTGCCAGGGTTGCCAAAGATGGCTCGCAGAAAACGGCCGTCCAGCGTGCGCTCGTGCCAGAGAAACCTGCCTTTGGGAAGTTGCTCGCCAAGCTGAATGGGCGGGCATGCGGCATTGTCCCAATACATCAGCCGGCGATCCTGGGTCGCCTGAATGAAGCCCTGATGGCGAAAGGTCGCCGCGCGGTCCTCGCGATAGTGGCAATTGACCCACATCCGAAGCGGAAAGGGCGAAACGCGAAAGATGGCCGGAACATCGTCCGGGTGCCGGGGATCGCGGACCGCGACTTGCGTTGTCCGATCCAGGACCGTCGACAGATCGAGCTTCGCTTGCCGCAGTGAGCGTTCACCCGTCTCACTCCATCGCACCAGCTCGAAATGGCCCTCTCGATCGACCAGCGCCGCGAAGAGCCGCTTCGGCCCCGCTTTTCGCAGCGCCGCCCGGAACTCGCGGTCTTCCCAGGTGCTTCGAGCGGTGATCAGAATCGACTCGCAGTCCTCTTCCCCGAAGCGATTGGCGGAACACCAGGCCGCCAGCGAATCGCCCGGATGAGGGTGGGGCGAAAGGGCGGCCAACAAGGCATTCAAGCCGCTCGTCGTGTCGATGGTAACCGGCACGATAGCCGCACCGTCCGCTCGGAACACACGCAGCTCGCCCTTGCGGTCGGCAGTGGCGGCCAAGGCGAGCGTCACGGCAGCCGCGAACACCCTCGGCACACCCCAGAGCCGAATGCCGGTGTCCACAAGGATCGAGCGGTTGCGAGCACGCGCCGCCGGCGGCGACTCGCGGCGCAAATAGAGCGATTCACCCAAAACGATCCGTGTTGCGAACGTCAGCTCGTCGTGGGCCAGCTCGCTCTGCAGCAACCTGTCCGGCGTACCACGATTGGAGATACCCGAGAAGCCGCCGTCGAGCAGCGTTTCCTGAATCGCCATGGGCTGCGGCAAGGCCACGACCCCCAAAAGCTGACGGGCGATCCGGGCCATGGCCGCCAGCAACTCGTCGTCGAATGTCCCAATCATCAACGCCCGAGTCCGCTCGATGACTGCCGCCGTGAGTAGTTCGGATACGGCTTGCGGAGCGGCATCAAGTCCCGTTTCCATCCGTTGCCGGACCGCGTACGGATCAAGTCGCTGCAAGCCCGCGAGCAAGTCCCTGTAAGAATAGGAACAGGGCGCGGATGTCAATCGATGGCGACGGTCAAAGCCCCACACCCCTTCCGGCACACCACCCTCGACCGCCGCCAAAACCAGCGCCGAAAAAGACCGCGCCGAGGACTGCGAGACCGAGTGCGAGACCGAGTGCGAGACCGAGTGCGAGACCGAGTGCGAGTGGGGGGCGGCGGACCGCGATGTCTGTGGAAACACCGAATCAGCGATCGCTCGTTTCGCAGCCAGCGACGACCGCAAATCGCTGGTCCAACTTGCAAGGCGTTCCAGCTCGGCATGCAAGGCTTGGCACTGCGAATCGCTGAGCGGTTGGCCATTCAACACCCAGGCGGCGACCGCCAGCGAAGCGCGGGATGCGAGTCGCCAGTTGTTCCGAGTCGCGGCGGCGACTAGGAGAAGCATGTCAAGCGGCGGGAGAGGCCGCTCGCCAAACGGCGACAACATCGCGTGCAGTTCGGCGGCGAAACAGAGCGTCGCGCCGGATTGCCAACAAACGGTTCCGCCTCCCGTTTCCCATCGCCAAAAGGTGTCGATCGCCGGCACAAGGTAGGACAACACCTCTGGCGGCAGCGGCAGCTCATCCGTCATCGCGCGGCTCCCCACTTGTCGAGCTGTTGGTTGGCAACAGACGCCGCCGTGTATCCCGTGCGGCCGAACGGCTCGCGCGGACGAAGTTTGCCGCCTCGATCCGTTCAACTCGATTGTCTGGAAACCACAACGCCAAGTCTCCATCGTCCAGCAACCACAATCGTTGCAAGACCCGCGGCGCAACCTCCGGTTCCCAGCGCCAACCCAGAGGCGCTGCGATCCCATCGCGTTCCCGCCAACGCTCGCCGCGCACCGCGATACCGTCCGCGGCTCGCACGAGGCAGCGTCCGTGGGAATCGGCCGCGAAAGCCGCCTGCTCCCAAAGTGCTCGAGGGGACTGTTCCACGAATCCGCACCAAGCCTCCACGGTCGTCAGCAGAAGATTCGCTGACGACGGCGTTGGATCCGCGGCTTCGCTCGCGCGAATGAGCCGCACTGCCATTCGTTCCATTGGGGCTCCGGCTTGTTCCGCAAGGCCAGCGTGCGTCGTCAACGGGAAGCCGAGTGTGAGCTGGAGGCGTAGCGGGGACCAAGCGAGGGTTGGCAAACGTGCGGTGGCCAAAGTGGCGTTAACAGGCGTCAGCCGCCCATCCGCATGCAGGCGGAATCGGCGAGCGTTGGGAATGCCGCAAAGCAGTCGATCGATCGTCGCGCTCCAGCCGGGTCCGCTTATCCACAGCCATTCGCCGTCCGTGGCGACGCGAACGTCCGGCACGTCGCGGAGGGTCAGCAACGCGTCGGTTTGGGATCGCGGAATCGATGCGGCCCAATCATTCATCGGTCGCTTTCCAGTTGCGTCCAGACTTGATCGACCAGCCGCTGCAAGTCGCTCCGCTGCTGCTCATTGGCGATCCATTGACAGCGTGCGGCAAGGGAACTGGCCGCCTCGCGAAGGCGGTGGCGCCGCGGCTGGTCCTCGTGCTGCGTCGCGGCTTCCGCTTGTTCGAACAGTTCCCGCAAACTGGCGGCCAACTGTTCCGCATCGAACACTGCGGGCTCCAGGGCGCGGGGATGCGCGCCGGGGCGGCTTTCGGGCGCCGCCCTTACGGCGTCTTGCAGCAGGCGGTCGACCAGCGAACGCAAGATAGGCTGTTGCTCTTCGGTGTCCCAGATATAGCGCAGCACCCACAGGTCGGTGACCTCGGCGATTGGCCGGCCGCAGAGCAACGCGCTGGCGGCCACGAGCCGCTGAAGCTTGACCGCGCGTCGATCAGACACGGAGATTCCCGCGCGTCGCAAACTCAAGATCGCCTCGGTGTAAGCCGGCATGACGGTCTCGAGCGAAATCGTGTGGACTCGCGCTTGTAACGCTCGGAGCCGATCGACGGATACCGTGGACGGCTCGGTTTCCCGTGCCGCATCGAGCCGCCAGCCGGCGGCAAGCAGCTCGCTCAAGCGATCGTCGCCCACGTTGTCGCACGAGACGCGCATCAAGAAGCGATCGAACAAAGCCCGCAACGATTCGTCTTCCGGGAGCCGGTTGCTCGCCCCGACAAACATCAACGCGGGAAGCGGCCGGGTTTCGCGGCCGCGTCGGAAGACCCGCTCATTGAGAGCCATCAGCAGACTGTTGAGAATCGCGCTGTTGGCGTTGAGAAGCTCGTCGAGGAACACGAAGTCGGCTTCTGGAAGCATCCCTTCGGTGTTCGTCACGAGGTCGCCTTCGCGTAGCCGCCGAATGTCGAACGGCCCGAACAGTTCGTTCGGCTCGGTGAATCGAGTCAGCAGGTAATCAAAGACGCGGCCATCAATGCGGCGGGCCAATTCGCCGATGAGAGCACTTTTGGCCGTGCCAGGCGGGCCCAGCAAAAACAAGTTCTCGCGGGCTACGAGGCAAACTCCCAACAGATCAATGATCTCGTCCTTGCCGACAAAGGTCCGCTTCAGCGGCAGCAACACATCGTCATGAAGACGCCGGACGGCCGTGTAAGGCGCTTCGACGAAAATCGAATCATTCATAGGAATGGCTGGCCTGAAAGTGAGAGTTCGGCATCGCCCCTTGGGGAGCGTCACGACCGGCATCCCGACGAGCATCGCTAGGGAGCATTATGACCAACTGGCGAGCATCAGGAAAAAATCTTTCCCAGCACTTCGAGCCAAACTTGCACTCGCCGATCGTCCACCCTGGAACGGTCGCGAGTGGCCACAATCCGATCGACGTACAGGATGGAGAGACACGGGTCGTGGACGATCGGTTCGAGTTCAAAGCGGGACGCATCCAGGTTGGCGATCCCGACGGACGACAACGGCCACTGGTGGGCCCATTCGGTCAAGACACCCGCCAGCACATCGTTCGCGTTCGCGGCGATCACCATCCGCAGCAAGTCGGGAAGGAAACGAAACACGAGGTCGACCGCGTAATGAGTCGCCGCGCTGCGTTCCGCAGGCGCCTCGGCGGGAATCGCGGTGAGCACCAGTTCGCGATCGACATCGCGATGAATCTGGAACTGGCAGGCGAGCAAAAATCGCTCGGCCGCCCACAAGGCCGATGCGTGTGCCAACGGCGGCGGCGTTCCCGGCAACTCCTGGCGATAGTCCCGCTCGAACGCGACCAGTATCTCCGTCGCTCTGGCGCGATCGAAACTCGCGTCGACCAACGGGTGAGGCATTGTAAGCCGGCCGGTAAGGAGCAGACTTTCGAGCGCCTCCGTGAACGGGTTCATGGCTTGGCCATCGATTTGCCTGCGGTCGCTAAGTCGCCAACTTCAGCGGGGCCGTGACGCTGCGCGCAACGGGACGGTCTTCACGAGCCCTGTTACCGTTCGGCGATCACAGCGACGGCCTCGATTTCAATCATCCAATCCGGTCCAACCAGCGCGGAGATTCCCACAAGCGTGCTGACGGGCGGGTGCTCGGCCGCGATGTAGCGAGCGCGGATCTCGCGGATGATCGGCACATGTTCGGGTTTCAATCCAACCACGTACAGATTGGTCTTGACCACATCGCGAAACGTCGCGCCAGCGGCCGCCAAGGCCCGCTCGATGTTGCGGAACGTCTGTTCCGTTTGGGCTCGCATGTCCCCCTTGCCAACGACTTCGCCCCGCTCGTTCACCGACACCTGTCCCGAGATATAGATTGTCTTGCCGCCGGAAACCGTCGCGACATGTGTCCAACCATAAGTCGGACAGAGCGACGGCGGGTTGATATAGTTGATTTCCATACAATCGACCGCCTTTCAAAATGGCTGTGGAGGCAACTAGGGAACAGAGTCCAAACCTTCCTCCTCAAGCTTGGACACCGAACTGGTGACGCGATTTAAATCAGCGAACGATAGTCATGGTTGGATCTAGCGTTCGCTCGCGTCATTCAACCGCTACCGTCAACGAAGTTCGTCGACGGCGACTGCGTATTACGAGGGTTAACCGCCACCACAACCCGTCACTGTGAAGCCGTCACTATGAAGCCGTCACTGTGAAACTGTCACTGTGAAGCCGAAAAAGTGAATCCGGGCCGTTACAGGCGACTTCAATCGGCGACGTGGAACGGCGCCCATTAACGCGGCAAGTCGGCTACAAGACGGGCAACTGCGGCAGGATCGGCTGCGAAGCGGCCCGAGCAGCGACGTTGCGGGCCAGTTGCCGCACGATACGGTCGAGGTAGGGGGCGACAGCCGGGTCGTTGTAGTTCGCCAAAGTTTGGCCCGAGTCGCCGTTTTCGCGGATCGACATGTGGATCGGCACATCACCCAGGAAGGGAACCTGCAATTCTTCCGCCCGACGCCGAGCGCCGCCACTGCCAAAAATGTCGTACCGCTTGCCATTGTCGGGGCACACAAATCCGCTCATGTTCTCCACCATCCCTAAAACCGGGATGTTGACCTTGCGGAACATCGCGATCGCTTTCACAGCATCGAGCAGCGCGACATCCTGCGGAGTACACACGACCACGGCGCCGGTCAGCGGCAGCATTTGCGACAGGGTAAGCGCGATGTCCCCCGTGCCCGGCGGCATGTCGATGATGAGATAATCGAGTTCGCCCCATGCTGTGTCGCGCAGGAACTGCGTGATCGCTCCGTGGAGCATCGGTCCACGCCAGACCACCGCTTCACCCGGCGGCACGAGAAAGCCCATCGACATGACCGGGATGCCGTCCGAGTAAATCGGCTGCAACTTGTTGTTCGCGATTTCCGGCCGCCCCTGCAGTCCGAGCAAATGGGGAATGCTCGGTCCGTAGACGTCGGCATCCATCAGGCCCACTTGGCAGCCAACCCGTTTAAGTCCCAACGCAATGCTGGCCGCCATCGTGCTTTTGCCAACGCCGCCCTTGCCGGAGCCGACCGCGATAACGCTTTTAGCACTCAAGCGAATCTCGCCCAGCGGCGACACAGGGCGGGTAAACTCAGCCAGCGTGACCGAGACACTCGACGCACCCGGCACTCGCCCGCGAATGCGATCCGCCAAAGCCACTCGCGTCTCCTCGGCCAATGGCGCTGAATGCGAGGTCAGGCCCAGCGTCAGCGCGATGGCGCCGCCATCGATTTTGACGTCGTAAATCTGCCCCTGCTGCAAGGCGCCGCGTCCCGTTTCGGGATCGGCAAAATCGGCCACCGCCGCCATCACGTCCGCGTTCGTCACTGTCGACGTCCCCATGATCACCCTCGTTTTTTCTCAAACCTACCGCCTCGTAACCCGAGCGTCTTGAAGTCGCTCTGCTGGACAGGATGCCCTGGCCGATGTTCGCGGCATGTTCTCCATGCCTGCGTGTTCGAAAACCGCAAGCTCTATTCGTGTGTTGCCGGCTCCACGTTCTCCGCTCCCCATGGCAAACGTTGTTCGATCGCCGACCGCCACGTTACCGGCGGTTCAGGATATCGGGCCCGTTGACGCGAAAAGAGCACTGCCAAGCATGCCAAGTCGCCGCGACCGCGAATCACCTCGATAACGCCAGCATCTCGAAACGCGGTCTCCATCGATCGGTCTTCAAAGCGACTGAGAACGACGGTTCGCGTTAACGGAAAGCTCTCCTCGATCGCTGGCCAGCGAGTCAGCCACTGAGCCGGACTGATGAACGGCGTGTCGAGGCATACCAAGCTTGTGGGCGACCTACCCAGTGCCTCACGCAGACTTTCCCAATCGCGAATCTCAATCACGCGACCGTTCCCAGTTTGCGTTGAAGTCCATTCGCGATTCGCGGTTGCCAACAACTTGGTGGTGTGGGGCAGGGAGGAGCCGCGATCCACGGGCCGCGACTCCGCACTGGGACCGACACTTGCGGATCGGGTCCAAAGCTGTCGCAGAGCAGTCGCCCATTCGCCCCACTGCTCAAACACAAGACAATCGGTTACCGGCATCGCTGACTACCTTCCCGATCCCGATCCCGATCCCGGCTCAGACCCCAATATTCGCCTAGCGGCCCTTCGCGTGCTGCCTATTCCAAACTGCACCTGCGGCATCGTAGGTATGGTTAGCGACCCTGACAACGGGGCGAGTCCCGTGGGGTGTTCGCGCGGCGGTCCGCTAGTCCGCCGTGTCGCGCAGTCCCAGTTCCTTCATCGACCGCAACAACCGCGGCCGGGAGATTTCGAGAAGCCTTGCCGCTTTGGCCTTGTTGCCGCGGGTTTCGCGGAGAGCGCGGGCGATCAGTTCGCGTTCGACGTCGCGTAAAAAAGCGTCGAGCGACACACGCTCTGCGGACCGTCGCGGCCGGCGGTTCGCGTCGGCGGCTTGGCGGAGCACGGCCGGTAGATCTTGGGCGGAGACGAGCGGACCTGCGGCTCGCTCGCATGCCTCCGAAACTAAACGTCGCAATTCCCGCCATTCGCCGGGCCACGGGTAACCGCCGAGCAACTGCAAGGCTTCCGCGGTAAATCCGCTCAACTGCCGCGGTCGCCCTTGGGCATTCCAACGCTCCAGTTCGCTTTGCGCGACGAGTCCCACATCATGCGGACGGCTCGACAACGGCGGCAATTCGATGTCGCAGGTGCCCAGCCATGCCGCCAAGTCGCGGCGAAAACGGCCGTCGCGGGCGAGCGACGCCAAGGAGTGCTCGGCCGTCGTCAAGGTTCGAGCTGTGAACTTGCCCGAATCGATCGCCTGCCACAAAACGCTTTGGGCATCCGCCGGCAAGCGCTCCGCGTCTTTGATCAGGACAGTCGGCTGTGCCGTGACATCTGGTCTTTCCAAGTCGTCACGCGCGATTGGGGCCGTTGACTCGCGGGTCGAACGCGACAGTCGCGACAACGTGTCGATCGCCCTTCCCATGAGGTCGCCGTCGAGCAAGGCGCCGTCCCAGGCCACGAGCGGTTCGGATAGCGGGCGAAAACCGCGATGAATGGCTCGCGCCAGGAACTCACGCCCAGAACCCGCTCGCCCCCTCACGACCACGCGACAACGGCTCTCCGCCGCCCATCGAGCCAACTCGCGAACTCGCGCGATGTCCGGACTTTCACCTACCAAGCAATCGATTTGAAAAGGGGCCCAAAACCCTAAACGAGCGTCCCGCAAACGGGCGTGATTGCGATCCGCGGATTCAAAGGCGTCTCCATCCGCGAGCGATTCCTCGATCTCCTGCTCCGGAGATTCGATGGCCGCCACGAACACAAAAACCCCGTGGATCGCCTCCGTTTCACCGCTGAAGGGATACTGATCCGACATGCGCCGCGAAACGACCCCCGAGACGGTTTTCACCGCCAGCACTCGCCGCGACACGGCGCCATGAAACGTTTCGGGAGCCGGACAGAGCGCGGCCGCAATCGGACTCAGCGGTTCCCCGGCGCCTTCCACCGAAGAGTGATAATCGCAGCGCAGGCCCGTGAGTTGCCCGGCATCGACCCCGAGCCAAAACTCGGCAGCCGCGTTGGCGTAAAGGATACAACGGCGGGCATCCACGGCGTAAACCGGATTGGCTAATTCGCCAAGCCACCGAAGCAACTGATTTCCTGGCGAACGCGGCCGAGTCATTTACGCTCCGCTCCGTCGCGTGCCAACGCTCCCCAATGCCGTTTCAAGCCGCTCTTAGCCGCTTCAAAACGCCGCGAACCACCGTTCGCAGCCTCAGTCCATTAGCTAGTTTCCACCGCGCCTATGCCGACCACCGCCGTTGCCCTTGCCGCAGAAGCCTCGCTGCCCGGTGATCAGGGCGATGATCCAAGCGATGTCGCCGCCGATGACACAGCAGGTGTCACAGCAGGTGTCACAGCAGGTGTCACAGCAGGTACCGCCGCAGTCGCGGCGACACTTTTGCCCGCGAATCCGGCGCCGCGAAAGCCAATCACCGGCACGACGCCCATTCCAACCACCAGCACACCGCAGGCCACCATCGCCGACAATGTGGACGTGCTGCCCGTGGCCGTCGCAGCGGACCCGTCACTCGCTGGCGAACCAGAAACCACCGGCGCGGATTGGAAGAACATGGCTCCAACAACTCGCAAATAGTAGGCTGCGCCAATGGCCGCGTTTAAAGCGCCCACGATGGCGAGGGTGGCGAACCATCCCGAGAGCGGGCCATAGGTCGCCCCGGTCGCCATCTCAAGCGTCGATGCAAAGAGAGCGAACTTTCCCCAGAAACCGGCGAACACGGGGATGCCCGCGAACGAAAACATCGACACGGCCAACACACCAGCGGCCAGCGGATGCGATCGACCGCAACCCGCAAGTTGCTCAACATGATCCACCGGCTTGCCGGATTCGGCCAGGTACGTCAGGGCCGCGAAGCCCCCGATCGACGCGAAGGCGTAGGCCGCGAGATAGAACAGCGTCGCTGCCAGTCCTTCCGCCCGCAACGCATCGTTGTCGGCCACCAAAGCCACGCTCAAACCGATGAGCAAATACCCGCTGTGCGCGATCGAGCTATAGCCGAGCAGGCGGCGGACATGCTTCTGCCACAGGGCGCAAATGTTGCCCAAGGTCATTGTCAGGATCGAAACGATCACCGCCATCTGCCACGCCGTGGCGTACGCGGGAAAGATCGCCACGATCAACCGAGTGAACGCCAATACTCCCGCTGCCTTCGGCAGCACCGCCAGCAATGCGGCATTTCCCGCCGTCGCGCCCTGATACACGTCCGGCGCGTAGAAATGGAACGGCACAGCCGCCAATTTGAAGCACAAACCGGCGGAAACCAGAATCACGGCCAGCGGAGCGAGCATCCAGAGATTCGGAGTCGAGGGAACGCTCGCTTCCGCGGCGGCCGTCGTTGCCGCCGCTCGCAGCGAAGCCACCACCTCGCGAATGCCAAGTTCCGAGCCGCTACCGATCAAGGTCGTGGTGCCCGCCATTCCGTACAAGAAACTCAATCCGTACAAAAGCAGTCCCGACGAAAGCAAGCTCAGGAAAAAATACTTCGCCGTCGCTTCGCCCGTCGAGCGATCCCGCCGGCCCATGAACAGCAACGCGTAAGTCGGAATCGAAATCAATTCCAACCCGACAAACATCAACACCAGTTCGTTCGCCCGCGCCACGAACATTAAACCGGCGATCGTCAGCATCAGAGTGCCGGCATGTTCGGTCTTGAGCTCGTCCGGCGACGTTCGGGACATCACGAGCGACAGGAGTAGCCCGATCACTAACGTCAGCGACCGTAACAGTTGTCCTAAGTAGTCGAGCGAAAGGGGACCGGAAACCGTCGCTCCTTGTTCCACAAGCGACTCCCAGCGACCCCATTCCACGCCTAGCAGCAGCAACAACCCCGCCAGGTAAGCACCGTGGCCGAGTATGGCCAACGCCGCCGCTCGCGGTCGAAAGGCGCCGCCCACGAAAAGCGCTGTGGCAGACAAGATCAAAACGATTTCCGGCAGCAGCAATGTCAGCGTCGTCAGGTCAGGCAACACGTTAGCGGCTCCCCAGTTTGTCAGCGGTCGAACCGGCGACGGCTGGCGACGATTCGCCCCACCGCTGTTCGATCGGACGCGTCATCGCGTCTGCGACCGGATTCAAGGTCGATTGCATACGCCGCAAGAAATACTCAGGCTGCAACCCGATCCAAACGACAAAAATCACCAGCGGGACCAACGCCGCGAATTCACGCCATCGTAAATCGGGCGGTCCAGCGCCGAGCGGCGCTTCGCCATGACCGTGACCATGATCGTGGTCGCCGCCATGTGCGTGTCCATCGCTGTGAGCGTGATGATCGGCATGGTCGCCGTTATGTCCGGCCGCGTGTCCGCCGTGGTCGTCACCGTGCGGTTCCTTAAGCGGGCCGAAGAAGACACTCCGCACCAGCCACAACATATACCACGCGCCGAGCACCACACCCGAAACGGCAACCACCGCGATAGCCTGCAATCCCAGCCGCCAAGCTCCCGCCGTCTCCACAAACCCGCGTTGGAACATCCCGATCAGAATCATGAACTCGCCGGGAAAACCGTTCAGACCCGGTAAACCGATGCTCGAGAACGTGAAGATCAGCATGAAAAGCGACAGCCATGGCAGACGCCGTGCCAAGCCGCCCAACTGGCTGATTTCCCGCGTGTGATATCGCTCGTACAACATGCCGACGATCGCGAACAGGCCGCCGGTCGAAAGACCGTGATTAATCATCTGCAGCGTGCCGCCTTGAATGCCGAGCCGATTGATCGCGAACAGACCCAGCATGCAGAACCCCAAGTGGCTCACGCTTGAGTACGCGATCAATCGTTTCATATCCCGCTGGGCAAGGGCGATCAACGCCCCATAGACGATGCCAACTACGGAGAGCAGCAACATCCATGGCATGAAAGTGGCGGTCGCTGACGGCAGCCAGGGAATGTTGAACCGCAGGAACCCATACGTTCCGATTTTCAACAGCACGCCCGCCAGAAACACGCTGCCCGCCGTCGGTGCTTGAACGTGGGCGAGAGGCAACCAAGTATGGAGCGGAAACAACGGCACCTTGATGGCGAAACCGGCGAACAACGCTAGGAAGATCCAAACCTGCCACGATTCGGGCAGGGGATGAGCCGCCAACCCTTGCGACAATCCTTCGATGGAAAACCGCAAGCCTGCGCCCGTGTGATGCGCGTCCCAAAGGACGATGGCCAGCAGTCCCAGGAAAGTCAGCACACTTCCGGCTAGCGTGAACAAGAAAAACTTGATCGCCGCGTATCGGCGGTCTTCGCTACCCCAGATACCGATCAGAAAGAACAAGGGAATCAGCGTGAACTCGAAGAAGATGTAAAACAAGAGCAAGTCGCGAGCCGCGAACACGCCCAAGCACCCAGACTCTAATAGCAATAGCATGCCGTAGAATAGCGCTGGTCGATCCTGGATGGCGTCCCAGCTTACGAGCACCGAGGTCAAAAGCAGCAGGGCGGATAGACCAAACAGCCAAACGCCCAATCCGTCCAGTCCCACGCTGAACCGCACGTCCGGCAATCCGCTCGACGCCGTCGCTGTCCCGCTCGCGGGGCCAATCCAGGCGATCTCGCTCGACGCGAACGCGGAGGCTCCTTCCGCCGGAAAGCTATTCACCACAGTCCCCGCCAAGGCCAGCGTCGCGATCGCGACGACGAGCGCCGTCCAGCGCACGGCCTCGCGGCCTAGCGGGGCCAGGCCGGCCATGGCAACGGCGCCGGCCAGCGGCAGAAAGATGGTTACCAACAATAATTGCGACATGTTCGTGATTCGCCTCGAACTTGCTCAGCTTCCCGCCCACAACAGTTTGGCCGCGATCAGAATCAGCGTGCCCAACAACATGGCCAAACCATAGAACGGCACTAGGCCCATCTGCAGCGACCGCATCAGCGAGCCAAGCTGGGTTGGCAACCGCCCACACAAATTCACCGCGCCGTCGACGATCCAGCGGTCGATCCACGCCAGTAACAAGCCCAGCGTCTGCAACGGCCAAACCACCGTCGCCATATAGATCTCATCCCAATAGAACTTGCGATACGACAGTCGGTACGGCGACACGTAATGGCCCAACGCCATCGGCGCGGTCAACAACAAGGCCGCGAACAGCAACAGATTGCCGAGCATCAGGGTCAGCCAGCCGAGTCCAACCGTTTTGGCATTGGCGTGAATACCGGCAATCCACGGCTTGTTCCGCCATCGCGCCACTCGCTCGACATCCATCCAACTCGACAATTCGTCGAGGTTCGCCTTCGAAGACAGCCACTGAACTTCCCGCTTGCTGCCGAGGTACAGGTAACTCGCAAGAAGAATTCCACCGAGCGCGACCAGTGTACTTGTGGCGGCGACCGTCAAATGGAACTCGCCGGGCTTCTCCGTTCCCAGCACAGGCCCACCGGCCAGCGACGGAGCAAGCGAGACGAAATGCGCGAAACCGTGGGTCCATTCCAGATAACCGCCAATGCCGGCTGCCAGGACCGCCAAGATTGCCAACGGACCGCACATCGACCAAGGCGATTCGTGCGCATGGCTGCCAGCTTCGGCGGGAACTCGTTCGGGACCATAGAACGTTAGATAGAACGCTCGGAACGTATAAAACGCCGTCATGAATGCGACGACCAACGCCAAGTAATAAAGGGCTTGATAGAGCCTCGCCAACGCGGCCGCCGAGAGCAATGTCGGAGCGTTCGCTTTCGGGATCGTCGCGGACTCCTCGCTCGCGTGTTTTGCCGGACTTGTCTTCCCGTCCGCCGACGTTTCCTGCCAGTGATGGGCTTGCTCATGGAGCGAAGCGACAATCGCGTCCTTGCTCCAGAAGCCGGACAGCGGCGGCACGCCAGCCAGTGCAAGGCAGCCAATCATAAAGGTGACATGGGTAATCGGCATGAGGTGACGCAGGCCGCTAAACCGTCGCATGTCAATCACATGTCCCATGGCGTGCATCACACTGCCCGATCCGAGGAACAACAACGCCTTGAAGAAGGCGTGCGTGAAGAGATGAAACATGCCGGCGACGATGCCGAGCAACGAGCCCGTGCCAAGTCCCAGAAACATATAGCCAAGCTGGCTGACGGTCGAATACGCGAGCACGCGTTTCAAATCGTGCTGGGTCAGCGCGATCAACCCGGCTAGTAACGCGGTGGCACCGCCTACCACGGCAACAGTCGCTTGCGCCTCGGGCGAGGCGGAAAACAGCGGCGTGCATCGAGTCACCATGTAGACGCCGGCCGTCACCATGGTCGCCGCGTGAATCAACGCGCTGACCGGTGTTGGGCCCTCCATGGCGTCCGGGAGCCACACATGCAAGGGGAACTGGGCGCTCTTGCCGCAGGCACCCAGCATGAGCAGCAAGCAAATTGCCAACCCCACTCCGCCGCCCCAGAACGCATTGGCCTTGATACGCGCTGGACTCACGACACCCATGAGACCCGTCGCGCGGTCGCTTGGCGAATCGCCCGTGGATTCGGCCGATGGCGCGGCGGCCTCGCCCGAGAAGGAGGCGGCGGTGGCCCGATCGTGGAAATCCAACGTCCCGTAGGTCGTCCAAATCAAGAACAAGGCGAGCGCGAATCCAAAGTCGCCCACGCGGTTGACAAGAAACGCTTTCATGCCGGCCGCGGCCGCATCCGGTTTCGGATACCAGAAGCCGATCAGCAAGTAGCTGCAAACACCGACCGCTTCCCAAAAGACAAATAGCAGTGCGAAATTGCTTACCGACACTAACATCGTCATCGAAAATACGAACAACGCGATGTAGGTGAAGAACCGCCAGTAGCCCCGTTCACCCTTCATGTAGCCAGCCGCGAAAATCGCCACCAGCGTTGAAATAAATGTCACCATCGACAACATGGTCGAGGTCAATGGGTCGGCCCGCAGCGTAACATCAATTCGAAAATCGCGCAGCGCCGAACCGCCGGACAACTTGGCGTTGGCCGGATCCAGACGCAATGCCTCGGGCAAGTCCACCCATGTCCAGAGCGCCAGCACATGCTCGTAACCGCCCTGGCCACCTGTCTCCGCGGAGCGTTGCTTCACTTCGCCTAGCAACGCCAGGCTTGCGAGGAATGAACCCGCTAGGGCGAGAATCACCGGCCAGTGGCTGGCCGCTTTGAGCTGCCGCGGTCCGAACAGCGCCGTCAGGACGGCCGCGGCGAGCGGCAATCCGGGGACTAGCACCATCAATAAATGCAACTTGGAATCCATAATCTCGGGTCCGGTTCGTCAGGCTCGGCGCATTACACGCGGCTGCGGTGCAGGTCGATTTCGGGATCTCGGGAGGGCAAACGGCCAGCCGGAGTCAGTGTTGGCCATACCTTGTCTTCTTCGCGTTCCTCGGGGATTTCGCGATCGACGTACGCGGGCTGGCCGTCCTCCCGCATCTCCTGCCAAAACGCGATGTCCAGCTTTCCGCTGCGATGGAACAACATCAGGACCAATGCGAGCGCGATCGCCGCTTCGCAGGCGGCCACGGTCAGAATGAAGATCACCAGCATCTGGCCGCCCCAGTTCGCATGGTATTTGCCCCAAGCGACGAGGCTGATCGAAATGCCTTGGAGCATCATTTCCGCGCAGAGGAACATCACGATCATGTTCCGCCGAACCAGAAAACCGATCAGGCCGAGTGCGAATAGGATTCCGCCGACCGTCAAGTAATTGAACAGTTCGGCCGCTGGGTCAGCCATTGTCCCGCTCCTCTCCGGCACCGGCAGGCTGCTTCGCCCGCTCGTCCCGACCTTGAATCACAATCGCAACCGCGCCGACCAGCGCCGCAAGCAGTAATGTGCCACCGAGCTCCACGGCCAGCAGATGCCGACTGAAAAGCACGCTTCCCAGCCGCGCCATGTGTCCCCGGCCATCAATCGTATCGATCGCGGACCGGTTCGGGAGCGATGGTTCGGTTACCGCCGCACCGGCCGCGGTCTCGTCGCCCTTCGTGGATGGTGATTCGGTGACAACCGTTTTAACCCCGGCTTTGGCACCACTCTCGGCCTTGCTCTTGGCCGCACTGTCACTCGGTGTCTCCGCCGTCTCGGGGGCCGTTTTGACCGTAGCTTTGGCTGTGGCTTTGGCTGTGGCTTTTGCCCCGAGCACGCCGAGTGCTGGACCGACGGTGCCGAGCACCAAACCAAGCAGAACGGCGGCGGAGCCTACAATGACGGGCTTGGCCAATGGTCCCCAACTGATTCGGTCGTACGCATCGTGTCCTTCCGGTTGGGCGAGCATGACCACAAACAAGAAGGTCACCACAATGGCACCGGCATAGACGACGACGGTCGCCACGCCGAGAAACTGCGCGTTTTGAAGGCAAAACAGTCCGCCCGTCCCGAGCAACGAGACCGCGAACCAAATCGCGGAATACACCGCGCTGCGCATCGCAATCGCCGCGCCCGCCGAGCCGACTGTCAGAGCGGCAAGGACCCAAAAGCTCAACTGGGCACCCAGCGAGTCAGCTCGTCCCATACCGAGCCCGAGCAGAATCAAGGCGGCCGCCGCGAAGCCCAGGCCGGGCGTGCGTGCCCGTTGGCTACTGCCGGGAATGAGCAGCAACAGCGAAATCGCACCGGCGACAACACCCCATGCGAGCGGGGAGCCGATTAAGTCGTTCCACGGAATCGCGGCCCACAGCGGATTGGCCGACAGCATTAGCGTCATTTCGCGACTCCCAGCGTGGCCGACTTCATCGGCTCCTTGTCCTTCGTCTCATCGAAGACGCTCAGCAGCTTTTCTTTGTCGAACACCATTTCTTCGCGGCTGCGACCAGTCAAGTTGTACAAACTGGTCAGCTCGATCGCGTCGACCGGGCACGCTTCCTCGCACATGCCGCAATAGATGCACCGCAGTTCATCGATCGTGAAGCTCTGAGGGTACTTCTCGCGATCCGGCCACGGGCTCTCGGCCGCGAGAATGTCAATGCAATGCGCGGGGCAAGCCGTCGCGCACAAAAAGCAGGCGACGCATTTCACGCGCCCCTTCTCGTCGCGATTCAACCGATGCACGCCCCGATAAATGAGCGGGTTGCCGATGGTCGGTTCCTGATCCGGATAACTGACCGTCACCACATCGCCCGACAGCGAGCGCTTGAGGTGCTGGAAGGTCGTCGTCAAGCCTTGGATGAACATGGG
>CAIXSC010000361.1 GCA_903921945.1 uncultured Planctomycetaceae bacterium | reverse complement strand
GCCTGCGGCTCGGCGGTAAACGAGGTGGATTGGGCAAGCACGGTTGTTGGTAGACGAAGAGCACGAAGGCATCACAGGGCGATCAGGACGTGAGCGAACGCGATTGCCAGCGGCGGCTGTGGTTGCCATCATGGGGCGGTTCGTTCACTTCGATCGCACACTCCCTTCGGAACGGCCTATGCACCGCTTGCCTCTCGGTCCGCTGTATTACGAATTCAGCCGCCATAACGAACCTCGTCTGCGCGTCCAGCCTGGGGACTCGGTCCTGGTCGAAACCGAGGACGCATTTTCCGGCCAGATCCGCACCGACGAAGACCGCCGCGACAAGACGAAACGGCCGTATGGCAATCCACAAACCGGCCCGATCTGGGTCGAAGGGGCGGAGCCCGGCGATACGCTGGCGGTCCATATCCAGGAAATCAAACCGTCGCTCGGACAGTGCGCCACCCGCACCTCCGACCCCAAGCAGCTCGCCGAGTGGCTGGGGACCGACTGCCCTCATGGCACCCACGTCTGCCCGATTCGCGATGGATTCATCCACTGGAGCGACTCGGTGCGAATCCCCTACCGACCGATGCTCGGCTGTATCGGCACGGCACCAGACACCGGCGTTCCAACCACGATGCCGGCCGGTCCGCACGGCGGCAACATGGATATCGTCGAAACGTGCCCCGGCAACATCATCTACCTGCCTGTCTATGTTCCCGGCGCCTACCTGTATCTCGGCGACGCCCATGCGGCGATGGGGCACGGGGAACTGTCAGCCAGCGGACTCGAAATGCCATCGGAGACGATCATTCGCGTCGAGTTGGTGAAAAACAAAAAGCTGGCCGGCCCGCGAATTGAGTCGCCCACGGAAATCATGACGATCGTCAGCGGCTGTCCCGCCGAACGGTCGATGGCCGAAGCCTTCGCGCGGCTGATCCTATGGATGGAGACCGAGTACGGTTGGAACCGCTGGCGGGCCTACGATCTACTAACCCATGTCGCCACCCTCTCGGTTGGCTACTACGCCTTCGGCACCGTGGCCGCGAAGATCGAAAAGCGGTATCTCGGCTAGCCGCTCCGCTGCCGCAGCGCTTCATAACAAAGGACGGCGGCGGTCGCCGAGACATTCAAACTGTCGGCGACGCCCCGCATCGGCAACGCGATCGGCGTGATGTCGGCCCCGCGCCAGTGCTCCGAGAGCCCCGTGGATTCGGCGCCGAGCACGACCGCCACCGGCTCGCGCCACGAGACGTCCCAGTACATGCGGGCTCCTTCCACGCGAGCGGCGAAAATCCGCAAGCCTTGGCGTCGAAGCCAATCCAGGGTTTCCGGCGTGCGGGCCGAACACACCGGCTGCGTAAACACCGTGCCAAGGCTCGCCCGAATCACATTCGGATTGTGCCAATCCGTTTCGCCATCGCAGGCAATGACCGCCGCCGCGCCCGCCCCGTCCGCCGTGCGCAGGATCGCGCCAAGGTTGCCCGGCTTCTCCACGCCTTCCACCACCACCACCAGCGGCAACGGCGGAAGCCGCAGCTCGTCAAGCCGCAACGGGGTCGCCTCCGCCACCCCAACCACACCTTCCGCCCGTTCGCCAAAGGCCAGCTTTTCAAACACCGCCGGAGTGACTTGCCATAACCGAGTGTCGGTGGCTGGCGAACCACCGCCGGCGGCGCTCGCGACCGCATCGAGCCGCCCCGAGCGAAGTTCGCGGAGCACCGCGGCGGCATCCACACTACCAACCAGCTCCTCGCACCAATACACGTCCAGGACTCGCACGCCCGCCCGTAAAGCTCGCAGCAGTTCGCGGGCGCCATCGATCAAGATCCGTCCCTGTCGGTCACGGCCGCGACGGTCGCGAAGCCGCGCCGCCGCCTTGACCCGTTCGTTTTGCAAGCTGGTGATCAACGACATCACTGCGTACGGCTTAAGGTGAAGTAATCGCGGCTTGAATTAGACAATAACACAGCCACCGCGGAAGCGAGAGCCGGCACCAGCAAGACGAGAGACAGCGGAGAAGGCCAATGAAGGACGGCCGCTGAAGGACGGCCGCTGAAAGACGGCCGGCTGAGCAACGGCTGCTGAGAGACGGCCGGCTGAGAGACGGCCGCTGAATGACGGCCAATCAGAGATGATCAGCCGAGCCAAGTGGCGACGACCTCCGACACCTGGTCCGCGTCCAGCGTTTCGTGAGCCGACAGTTCGTCGGCGAGCGCCGCCACGGCCGCCCACATCGCTTCGCGCCGCAACCACTCGTCCAGTTTGACCGCTGTTGCCTCGAGGAACCGCAGGCGTTTCCGTTCGTCGGACGCCAGGGTGGCAGCCGCCTCCCACGCGACACGCCAGTCCTCCGCCCATTCGGCCACCATCCCCGGATGGAACGGCTCCTCGCGATAGATGCGTTCGGCAACGGGACCAGCCAGGGCCACGAGCACCGAGCGTTCGCAGCGTTCACGCAGCGACAGCCGTTTGGGCCACGCAATCCGCGTGTCGCCGAATCGCGGGGCCAATTCGCCGTCATTGTCAGGCGAAATCGTGACACTAAGCACGCGACCGCCCAAGAACACCGCGATCACCGCGTGGCCGGATTCGTGGTACGCCGAGAGTGTTTCTTCCGAGTCTTCCAGCGGAGCGTCCTCGAGCGACCTCAGAGCTGAAACGGAGCGATCGCGGAGTGTCACCGGAGCGAAACCGTCGTCACGCAAACGATCGCGGAAGCCCGCGATCAGTTCGGCATGCGGTCGCTGCCGGTCGAGGCCATGCGGGGCGTGCCGCTTTCGAGTTGGGCGAGTTGCTGACGGAGCGAGTCGTCGTTGGGAGCCAATCGCAGCGCCTCGGCCACCGTTTTGCGTGCTCCGAGCGTGTCGCCAGCTAGCTGCTGAGCGACGGACAGTTGCTTGAGCACTTCGACAGACGGGGCTCGTTCCGCCGCGGCAACCAAGCTCTGCACCGCGTCGTCGTAGCGTTTCAATTGGGTCTGCACGATGCCTTGGAGTTGGAAGACTCGAGCCGGTGTGTTGCCGGGGCCGTAGCCGTCGGCCAGCGTTGCAAGGGTGGACAACGCCCGCTGCGGCCGGTTCGTATCGCAGTAGATCTCGGCCACCGCCAGTTGGACCTCGGGCGAGTGCGCCTGTCCACGCAACGCTCGGTGGTAGCTATTCAACGCGTCTTCCAGCTTGCCCTGGGCGCGAAGGCATTGGGCATGCAACGCCCACGCGGCGAAACACTCCCGGTCGCGGTCCAACGCGCGCTGGGCGCAGTTTACCGCTCCATCCTTGTCGCCGCGGGCGAACCGCATTTCGCCGAGCCGCACGAGCAATTGCTGGTTGCCTTCGGCCAACTGGGCCGCCTTTTCCATCTCGCGGATCGCCGGCTCGAAAGCCCCGCGTTGCCACAACGCCTCGGCGTAGCCAGCGTGCGCTCGCTCGTCGACCGCAGAGCGTTTGACCGCGTTGGCAAAGAGCGCTTCGGCTTCCTCCCAATGGCCCCGCTGCAACGCGTCCGTGCCTTGCAGCGACATGCGACGCGACGCGAGCAATTGCTCGTTTGATGACCCGCGCGGCAGCATCTTGCAACCGCTGAGCGTCATCGCCGCACCGCAGACCATCAGGATTCCCGCTCGCCAACCTTCGCGGCAGCAACGACACGCCACAGCGTGAAAACGCTTGGCGACGGTCGAGGTTGGATCGGCTTCCTTGCGATTCATCGAAGCTGTGAGCAATCCGTGCTCGGAGTGGGATCGGAAACTATGAGCCGCGTTCGTCGTTGTATCGGCCAGCGTCGCGACAGTCTGAAGGAAAAGTCTTCAGGCACGCGCCGGTCCTCTGTCCATCCCGTTCAAAAGGCTTCTACCGGTTCAGTGGCGGTGGAGCAAGTCCAATCTGGTTGGCCCCGCCGCGAACGAGATGGGCGAGAGGGATACCGTGAATGGGCCCGTAGCCGCACAGTGGACGCAGGACGCACAGCCGTCATAGATCAACGCATGTTGCGATCGGTCGACGCGAATCGGCATCGTGCGACGCATGATGGGATCGATTAGCGTTCGTCGGAATCGATCGACACGCACGCGTTCCGATCGGCGCGAGGCGGCCCTGATCGGAACGGCTTGGGATCGAACAGCCCGAGTGTGGACTACTGGGGATTGACGAGCAGCCCTTCCATTTCCCAGATCGCGGACCAGAGTTCTCGTAGCCCGTCGAGGTAGGCGAGGTTGGTTTGGAAGTAGGTTCGCTGCGCGGTGAGCAGTGCCAGGTAGTTGGACTCGCCGGCTTCGTAGCTGGCTTGGACGAGTTCCAGCGTTTCCTTGGCGTTGGGCAGAATGTCTTCGCGATACCGCTCCACCTGCTGTTTCGCATTCCGGTAGCGTTCGAAGACCGGCGCCAGCCGACCTTGGAGATCGAATTCGAGCCGCCGCACAGCCTGTTCGGCGGCGATCCATTCCCCCTCCGCCGCGCGAATGTTTCCCTGGTTGCGATTGAAGACGGGGATCGGCATGGTGGCCTGGATCGACCCGTTTGTCGAGTCGACGCTGGCGTCGCGTTGGACGATGCCTTGGATCGTCAGGTTTGGGATCGGTTCGACCCGAGCCCGCGCGAGCGCGGCCTGAGCGCGTTGCGCGTTGGCCAAGGCGACGGCCAATTCGGGACTGGAACCAAGCAAGCGCTGCCGCATCGGTTCCCAGTCATATTCGCGACCATCATCGCTCACGTCGCCTTCGACCGGGCGGGAACCCAGGTCGTCGCGACCGATCGCGGCGGCCAGTTCGCGCCACGCGGCCGCCGAGCGGTTGCGGGCGTTGAATTGCAGGATGCGGGACTGTTGGGCTTCAATCCGCGCTTGCAGCATGTCGGCGCGCCCCACTTCCTTGGCTTGAAAGAGCGTTTCCGCCGCCTGAAGTCCTTTGGCGCCCACGGCGACCAACTGGTCGTTCAGTTCCACTCGACGTTGTGCGACCAGCACTTCGTAGAACGATTTGCGGACGTTGGTCAAGACGCGAAGCTGTCGGCCGGCGTACTCCATCTCCGCTTGCACGATCTGCTGCTCGGCGACCGCCCGGTTCAACCGGAGTTTACCGCCCAGCACCAATTCGCCCTGCATCACGACGCCCTCTTGTTCGGCTTGGCCACGGCTGCCGAGCTGCTGGCCGCTGTAGCCGACAATCGGATTCGGGTAGAGGCCCGCCTGCAACCACTGCCCCTGAGCGGCCTGGATTCGCGCCTGCGCCTCGATCAAGGCCGGATGCTGAGCCAGCGCGATTTGCTCGGCTTCCGCGAGCAGCAACGCGCCATCCATCGGGATGGCGCCGCGATTGGGCTGGGGCGGCGCCACCGGCTCGGCCGAGTCCCGCGAGTCACTAGGCGGACGCGGCGGACTCAGCGGCCCCGGCGGACTCAGCGGTAACGACTCCGGCGAACCGCTGCCGGCCGCGTTTTTTCCCGCACCGCTTTTTTTGGGGGCACTTTTTCCCTCGGAGGGCTTGGGGAGCGGGGCTTCTTGCGGCTGGCTGGTCGAAGCGGATGCCATGTGGACGGCCGGCTTCGCGTACGCGGGTTGACGCGTCAACTTCGGCAGCGCCTGCGTTGAACGCGTCAGCGGCTCTTGGTAAGTCGCCGCCCGAGCCGCCGGCGCCGACCAAGTCGAGGTTTGCGCCGCAGTTTCGCCCGAAGCCAGCAGCGAACAAGCCAACGTGCCGCCCAGCACCGACCCGACAACCACCCGGCTGATCGCCGCCCAGTTGGCCGCAATCAGCTTGGACAACAGCGTCCGATTAAGACCTTGAAGCCGCTGTTGGCGTAATCTGGGGTGACGAGGAAGCTGGTTCATCGCGTTTTTGCGTCCTGTGAACGGTGGATACGGCTTTCGATCCTGTTGCGGGGCAGGTTGAGTTTGCCGATCTAACGGTTCATTCGGATTCCGGCGAGCCTTCTCATTACTCGGGTCATAGGGGATTTGCCGTGGAATCGGGTTATTCCTGGCGTGCGGGGCGAAGGTGCCGTTTTTGCCCGGCCCTGCTAGACTGCCGGGTACGGATGGCCGATCCCGCCCCGCCCTTCACCCGTGACCTCCTCCGTGAATCCGCATTCGGAAGACTTTCGAGCCGGCTTGCGACCGCCGCAGTTCAACCTGCGATTCCTCCTGCTGGCCATCACCGCCTGCTGCGTGCTACTGGCCGCCTTGCGCTGGTTGAATCCGGCGGCGATCGTCGGAGTCATGTTGATCGTCTTCTCGATCCTTGCACACGTGGTGGGGAACGTCCTCGGCACCCAACTGCGGGATCGCGGCAATGAAAAACTTCCGGAAGACCTCCCGCCGGGACTCGCGCCGCTCGGAAGGCCCCTGCGACGCACCACGCGTCGCCGCGCCGCTCACACCGCCAACGACATCGGCTCCACCGCCACGAACCGCGCCGCGATCCAAACCGTCCACGCTGCCGCCCACAATCCCGCCAACGCCGCCGATAACGCTGGCGCCAACGCGTCGCAGCATGACAGCAGCGAACTTGGCGACTTCGGCGATGCCAACAAGACTGGAGATTTCGGCGCGACTGGAGGTTCGAGCGAGTCTGGAGATTTCAGCGACACCAGCGAGCCTATCGAGTCCAGCGATGTTAGCGCGCCTGTCGAGTCCGGCGAGCCTGTCGAGTCCGGCGAGTCCAGCGAGTCCAGTGACGAAGACGACTTGGAAGAAGTCGCGGAGTTCGCGCCGCCGTCGAAGTTGACGCGTCGCGAATCGCTGGGGTTGATCGTCTACATTGCTCCCCTGGTGACCGCGCTGACACTGGCTACAGCTGGTGGCTTTTGGCTGCGGCATGTGGTTGGCGCGAAAGCGACGCTGGGCAACATGACGTTCGGAATTGCGGCGTTCGCGGTTCTGGGGTGCATCCTTGGGTTCCTTCTGGGCAGTTTCGTGAAAGTCATGGTTACGGCGAATCTCGATGCTTGGCGGAATGGGGAGTCGCCACCGTGACCGACTCGCCGATTCCCTCCCGGCGGGATTTTCTCGCGGGCCGAGCCGTTTCGCAGGCGGCCCAAGAAGCCGCTCGTGCGGCCGCCGACAAGGCGTTGGCCGAAAACGCGGACGCCGGTCCGCGGCGACCACCGTCCTATGTGCTGCATGTTGGCCGGCCGGTGATGGCCTGCGAATTCGAGATCATGCTGAATGCTGGCGAGCATCCCGAGGGCCCCGACGCGGCCCTGCGGGCGCTCGACTTGGCCGACGCGCTCGAAGCGCAGCTCACCGTGTATCGCGACTCAAGCGAAGTGAGTCGAATCAATGCGCGAGCGGCGTTCGAGCCGGTGCTGGTTGAAAAGCGGCTCTTCGATCTGCTCGCCCTGGCGACACGGATCGGCGACGAGACCGACGCGGCGTTTGACATTACGAGCGGCCCGTTGTCTAAGGCCTGGGGGTTCTATCGGCGAGCTGGCCGCTTGCCGAGCCATGAGGAGTTGGCGGCGGCGCGGGAACGCGTTGGCCATCGCCACCTTGCGCTGGATGCGGAACGGCAAACGGTCGCCTTCCGCCGTTCGGGTGTCGAAATCAATCTTGGCGCGATCGGCAAAGGCTATGCGCTCGACCGCTGTGCCGACTCGCTGACGCGGGAAGGTATCGGCAACTTCCTGATCCACGGTGGAACGAGCAGCATTCTGGGCCGAGGTTCCCGGGCCGGCTTGCCGGAGCAGGAGAGCGGTTGGATCGTGGCCATCCGGCATCCGCTGCGTCCCGACCAGCGGCTCGCCGAAGTGCGACTGCGGGACCGCGCCTTGGGAACCTCCGGGTCCGCAAGCCAATTCTTCTTTCATCAGGGGCGGCGGCTGGGACACATTCTGGACCCGCGCACCGGTTGGCCGGCCGAACAAGTGCTGTCCGCCACCGTACTAGCGCCGACGGCCGCTTTGGCCGACGCGTTGTCCACGGCGTTCTACGTTCTGGGCCCTGACGGAGCTTTGGCCTACTGCGCCGCGCATCCGGAAATCGGCGTGCTGTTGATCCTTCCTGACAGCCGGGCTGGCGCGACGCGGCTCGCAATCGCGAACCTGCCGGACAGCGACTGCAAGTTGCTCGACGAAACCGCGCGGATCACGCGGAGTGAAACGGCTGGTTGACCAGGGTGGCGTCAAGCAATTCCAGCCAGGGAATCGGGCTGTCGCCTGCTGCGGTCCAGCGATGGATGCGGTCGCCGCCGAATTCCAGCGTCGCCAGGAGCGGCAAGCCGGCGTGACGCGCGATCTGGTCGGCGTTGCTCCGCCGGCTCGCGTCGGCCGCGCGTTCTCCCTCGTTGGCGGCCGCGTCGTTCAACACCACGCCCACGACTGGAACTCCGCCGCGGTAACGGCGCGCCACAAACACCGTTTGCAAGGTTTGATTGATCGCGCCCAGCTTGTTGTCCGCGACAATCAGCATCGGGAACTGGAAGTCGACCGCCAGATCGGCGACAAAATCGTCGTCGCCCAGCGGCGACAGCAGCCCGCCAGCGCCTTCGACAATCACCAGTTCGCTGCGGTCCAGCCAGCGGTTCAGGCCGTCGCGAAGCTGTTGCCGGTCGAGCTCCCGGCCTTCCGCGCGTGCGGCCAAGTGCGGGGCGAGCGGCGCGAGGAAACGCTGTGGACAGACTTCGTCCAGCGTGCCGGGGCGGCCAGCCGCCTCCCATAACGCCACCGCGTCGCCGGACACGGTCTGGCCATCCTGGAACGAACAGCCGCTCGCCGCCGGTTTGTAAACACCCACCGCCACGCCGGCCGCGCGGAGTTCCCGCGCGAGACAGGCGGCGACATAGGTTTTACCGACATTGGTATCGGTGCCCGAGACAAACAAGCCGCGCGGCATCAATCCACCTCCCGCAACACGGGCTTCGAACCGTCGCTGTAACGCATGTGGATCGTCCTCTGCGGAAACGGGATTTCAATCCCCATTTCATCGAACCGGTTTTTGATACGGCGCAACAGTTCGCGTTTCACCGGCCACTGCTGCAAGGGCCGCGTCTTCAAAAAGAACTTGATGTTCACGGCGGATTCGCCCAGCTCGTCGACGCCCAGCATGTTGACGTCTTCCGTGATCAGCCGGCCGAACTGCGGGTCGTCCCGCAGTTCGCGCGTCAAGGCGATCAACTCGTCAATCACTCGATCCACGTTCTCGCGATACGAAACGGCGATCGTCAACACGGCTCGCGACCAGGAGTGCGTGAGGTTGGAAACCGTGGTGATCTGCCCGTGCGGAATGAAGTGCGCTTGGCCTTCCAGATCGCGGAGCACAGTCATCCGCAGCGAGATCCGTTCCACCTGGCCGGTGATGTCGCCGATTCGCACGACGTCATTGACCAAGTACTGTTGTTCGACGAGCAGCATAAAGCCGGTGAAGTAATCCTTGATCAGGCTCTGCGCGCCGAACGCCACCGCCAAGCCGAGCACCGCGGCGCCGCCCATCACCGGTCCGACCGGCACGCCCAACTCGTCCAGGATTGTGACGATGCCCACCGTCACGGCCCCGATGTTGATGGCGTTGTGAACGACGCCGGCGAGCGTCTGCGCCCGGTTTTGCCGCTCTTCGGCCACGTCCGTGCCCGCGCGGCTGGCCGCCATCCGCACCAAACGCCGCCCGAGCACGCGGGAGAGCCAGATCGTGACGGCGATCGCCAACAGCACGCCCAGCACCCGCGGCCCATGATCGACCAGCCATTGGAAGATGTTGGCCGGCGCGAACGGATTTAACAGCGTCTCGACTCGCTTCAACGCGGCATCGGCCGCATCCCGTTTGTTTTCCGCCACCTCCAGCGCCGCGATGTGCTCGCTTTGCAACTCGGCGTATTCCGTCTGCAGTTCGTCCAAGTGGCGATTGACGCGAGTCAACTCCTGACGCACCTCGCGCCGCCGATCCTCGGCGACCTGCACCCGGTCGATGATGTCGGAGGCGTCGAGACCTTCCATCAACGCGCGGTGCATTTCGTCCGACGCCGCGCGTACTTCGCCCTCCATCTCGTCCGCGCGGGCCTGGGACGCATCCCTTAAACGCCGCTCGGCATCGATGCTTCGCCGCAACAAGTCAATGCGTTCCGTGAGCGTCCGCGCTTCCTGCTCGGCTTGATTCGCCGCCTCGACCGTCCGCTGCGCGACGGCGGACGCCTCCTGAAGCGCCTTGCTGTTCGCTTTAGCGGGGCCGCTCAGCGGCGCCGCCGGCGACATCGCGGGCGCCCCGGGCGATGACGCGGTGAGCGGGTTGGCGAGCGGATTCGGAAGCGGAGATGGGATCGGATTGGCAAACGGAGCCGTCAAGGGCACGGCGGCCGGCGTCGAGGACGAACCGGTCCCCGAGGACGGCGAACTCGCGGTACCCGCGTTGTTCGGAACGATCGACGCCCCCGACGGCGGCGCGACCACGGACGGGTTCGCCCCTGGCGGCAGAAAGGCGGCCGCAGCTCCACCCGACACTTGCGGGCCCATAACACCTGCCCCAGGCGCCGTCGGCAACGCCGCGACCGCAGCGCCGCCGCCATTCGCGCCGCTCGGCGGAGAAACAATTCCCGGCAGCTTGCCGCCTGCCGCCGCTTGCAACATTTCCACGATCGTCGGCGGCGGTGGCGCCGGGACGGCTCGCACACCCCCCGGCGTTCCGGCCACGCTTGGCGTCCCCGTGACGCTTGGCATGCCAGTCACTCCGGGCATGCCAGTCACACTTGGAACACCAAGCGCACCAGGCGCACTTAGCGCACCAGGCGCACCGAGCGCACCAGGTGTCCCAGCCACGCCAGCTGGCCCCGTCACACCGGCCACGTTGGGAAGGTTCGCCAACAAGACCGGGGCCGGCGCAGCGCCGTCCATTGGCTGTGGCGACGCGATCGCTGCCGGCACGGAGGCTTGCCCCAAGAGCCGATCCAAAGCTTCGCGGTCCACCCGCAACTTCAACTCCAGATTCTTGATCGCCTCTTGCGATGTCCGCCGCTCTTCAATCGCCGCCTCAAACCGCTGCCGCGTTCGTTCGCGATGTTCTCGCAATTCCGCCAACCTGGCTTCAGCCGCCGCCACTACCTGCGTTTCGGTGGGCAAGGCGGACGACGCAGATGCGGCTGACGCCGCAGCCGCTGGCCCCGCTGTCGCTGGCACTGAACCGGTGGGGGGCCCAGCAGACGGTGCTCCAGCAGACGGTGCCCCGGCAGACGGTGCCCCGGCAGACGGTGCCCCGGCAGAAGGTGCGCCGGCGGAAGGTGCGCCGGCGGATGGAGTGGTGGCTGGCGTGGCCGTTGGCGCGCCTGTCGGCGTGCCCGTCGGCGAGGTGGAAGGCAAGTTGGAGGACGAGGTTGTTTGAGCCCCGCTGGGCGAGGCCACTCGGGTGGCGGATCCATTTGTGACGGGAATGGCCGGCAGCGGAGCGGTCGCTGCATCGTTCCGGGGTGGGAGTTCAGGGCGCGGAAGTTCAGGGCGCGGAAGTTCAGGGCGCGGAAGTTCAGAACGCAGGAGTCGGGCTTTGGCTTGCTCGTATTCCTCGTCGGCTCGACGAAACTCGTCTTCGCGCCGCGCAAAGTCGCCATTGGGATCCTGAATCGACGTTTGCAGTTCCCGCGTCCGTTGCTGGTCCGCTTCAATCGAACGACGCAAACGCGCCACCTTCTCCGCTATGGAAGGCGCTTCAGGAAAGGTCTGAACAATCACAGGCGCCGGTCCGGTAGTCGTCGCGGGCGGAACCGGATCGCTCGACCGAGCCATCGGAGTCGAAGGAGCCAGCGCCCCATTCGGTTCAATCGATGATCCACCGGGTGTGCTCGCCGCCACCCCGTCGCCGCTCGTCGTCGCTGGCGCCGACGGGTTGGCGGCATGGTTCGCAGACGCTGCAGTCGCGGATGGCGCATTCGCAGACGGCGCATTCCCGCTTGGTGCGAACGCGCTGGCCGCGCTGGCGTCGGCGACCGAGAGTCGCGTGGGGGCGGGGCCGGCGCGGCGAGGAGCGGCAGGCTTGGGGGGCGAGCCAGTCACTGGCGAGGCTAAGGCGGTGGACGCGGTTTCGGGGGATTTCGCCGAATCGCTGGAAGAACCGGCCGGCCGCGACGGGGCTGACGCGGCAGACGCGGCTAACGGGGCTGACGCGGCGGAGGCGGCTGGTGAAGTGGACTGCGCGGACAGGACCGTTGGGGCAAACGGCAGCCACGGAATGACCGCACCCAGCAGGATTGCGAAATCTTGCCAGATTTCGCGCCGACTCAACCACTGGGATCTATCTTT
>CAIXSC010000360.1 GCA_903921945.1 uncultured Planctomycetaceae bacterium | reverse complement strand
GACCGTGCGACTGGAATGGGATGGCATCCGTCCCATCACGCCATCGCCCCATGAGGCATCTGCCCAACCGGCATCTGCTCCACGGACAACCGATGTCCATGCATCCCCGCCTGGAACGCAAGCGTCGACTGGCTTGGCCGCACACGCCGCCGAATTCCGCGCGATCGAAACCGCGGCGACTGCGGAAGAGCTCGGCGTGAACCAATCGCTGTGGAATCTCTTGCGGCGGTTTGTCTCCGTCGAATGGTGCCAAGCTCGCGGCTGGACACCGCCGGACTGAGTCTCCGTTGGGGACTGACGAGCGGTCAGTCCTTGGTGAGCGATTCGTCCAGGTTCATCAGTACGGCTGCCACGGCGGTCCATGCCGCCACCTCGCGTGCATCAAGCTTGGAGTCGGCAGCCGCTTCGCCCGTTCGCAAGACACGCTCGGCCGCCTCGCGGTCCGCGGCGTAGCGAGCGCGATGCGCAGCCAGGCTTTCGGCAAGCACTTGCCGCTCCACGGGACGTGGCCGGCGTCCGGTTGCCAAGCGAAAGGCATACTCCAGTCGCTCGGAGTCCGCCTCGGACGACTCGCGCAAGATCCGTTCGGCCATCATGCGGGCCGCTTCGACGAATGTGTTTTCATTGAGCAGCGCGAGCGCCTGTAGCGGTGTGTTGGTGCGGTTCTCGCGCACGACGCACGCTTCGCGCCCGCCAGCGTCAAACGTGACCAGTGTGGGCGGCGCGACGGTGCGTTTCCAGTACGTGTAGATGCTGCGGCGGTACAAGTCGGCCCCCGCGCCGTGTTGATAGACGTTGTCCGTGGCCAATTCCTTCCAGAGATCGGCGGGCTGGTACGGCTTCACACTCGGGCCGCCAACGCGTTCCGCCAAGAGTCCGCTCATCGCGAGCGCCTGATCGCGGATGGTCTCCGCCGGCAGGCGGAAACGCGGACCGCGGGCAAGCCAACGATTGTCGGGGTCGGCGGCGGCCAGTGCCGCTGTGGTCCGCGAGCTCTGCCGATACGTGCGCGAAAGCGTGATTTCGCGGAACAGCCGCTTGATCGACCATGGGTCGCGCGCCTCGCCTTGGAACTCCAAGGCGAGCCAATCGAGCAGCTCCGGGTGCGTGGGTGGCTGGCCTTGCGAGCCGAAATCCTCGACCGTGCGGACCAAACCGGCGCCGAACAGCATCTGCCAGAAGCGATTCACCGCGACCCGCGAAGTGAGCGGATGGTCGCGCGAAACAAGCCACTGAGCGAGTCCAAGGCGGTTGGCCGGCAAGCCAGGAGACGGCGCCCCGAGGCTCGCGGGTAGGCCCGGCGAAACCTGCTCGTCCGGCTTGTCGTACTCGCCGCGACGCAACACGAACGTCGGCCGCGGTCGCGGCATCTCTTCCATCACCATCACGGTGCTCACGCTGTCCGCCACGCGTTTTCGCTCCGCCGCGATGTCGTCGCGTTGTTTCCTTGCCGATCGGAATTCGGCCGCCGCGACGCGGTCGCGATAGAAATCGCGGAGCTTGCCTGCCTGGCCGGGCGTGCGTCGCGTCGCGTCGATTCGCAGGATGTCGGACAACGGCTCGCGGGTCGCCAACCGTCGAGCGTCCTCGACGCCGATTGCCCCTCGATAAATCCGCAACTCGTCCAGATCGCCGCGAAAACGCCCCTCGGGACCGCCACCGCCACCGATCCGCAGCGGCTCTTTCGTGGAAAACGTTTGATTCAACGCGTCCAATTGCGTGTCGAGCGCCCACGCTTCCCCATCGACATACAGCGCGACGCCGGTGGCTGTGCGAGTGCCGTCATAAACCGCCAGGATATGCTGCCAACGCTCGGGTTGGAGCGGGCGTTGCGATTCCATCCGCAGGGCGTCGTCGAGCCACCGTTTGACGAAATTCAACTGCAGCTTGCCGTTGTTCAAGGTGATCGAATAGCCATCGCCACGCGCGGCGTCCGTCATTTTCGAGACGAGCGTGCCGCCGCCGTCCGCCCGCGGTCGCACCCACAGGCTGATCGAAAACGCTTCGAAATAG
>CAIXSC010000359.1 GCA_903921945.1 uncultured Planctomycetaceae bacterium | reverse complement strand
CGTCGCCACGTTCATCGCATGGGCACCCCACCGAGCCCGCAGTTGCGAAAAAACGACGCGCGGATAGCCCGTGGTGCCGTGGCGACTCGGATGGCAGGCGGTTTCAACTGGCCGGCTTGGGAGCTCGCACCGCGTTCGGGGCTAACGGCCGGGTTCGGCGGTGAGGGAGATCTCCAGACGCAGTTGGCCTTCCTCGAAGCCTACGAGGACCGCGACGCGATCGCTTGCGCTGTCGCGTCGCGAGCTGTTTTCGGACACTCGGGTGACACTCGGCGTCGAGAGCGAAAAGTGGAACGGCGTGCCTTTCAGCATCGTCTTGGCTTGGCCTGCCACCACGTTGGCGAACTCGCCAACCGTGTCGTCGACGAGGTCGGCGGCCAGCAGTGTGTCGGGTGGCAGGTAGCGCGCCGCGAGCTTTTCCGCTGAGGGCTCCGCCAGTTCCAACAAGAGTTCCCCGGGCTGATGGCGGAGTAACCGCAGCCGCGCGGCGATTCGCGGTCCGGCCTCGGTCAAGTCGATCGCGGCGGCGGGCCCGGATTGCTCGGGCCATGATTCGTATTGTGTCAATTCGCGGAGCATCGCGGTGGCCGCTTGGATGAACGCATCCAGAACTTCGGGATGCTCGGCGAGTGTCGCGGGCGAGTTCACTGCGGCTTCTCCAACGAGAGGGTTCCAAGCGTGGAAGTGCGGCTGGGCAGTCCAGTGTCTTGAACGGCCAGGACAGATTAGGCGGGCGGCTTTAGCTGATAAAAACCGGCTTTCAACGCTTCGACAACGCGAAAGGAATCGTCCAGGTTCAACGTGGTTTCGGTGCCGCCCAAAATGAGGAAACCGTCTTTAGCCAGCATGCGGGCGATGCGACCCAGGATCGCTCGTTTCACCTCGGGTTCGAAGTAGATCATCACGTTGCGGATCAAGACGATGTCCCACATGCCCATCGGCGGCCAAGGACCAGCGAGGTTCAGCGGTGAAAACGTCACGGCGGCCCGCAACTGCTCGTTGATTTCCCAGTGGCCGCCGTCCTGCCGAAACCATTTCAGCAATAGTGGCGTTGGGAGTCCGCGATTCACCTCCAGCTGCGAATACCTGCCGGCGCGGCAACGCTTAAGCATTTCCTCGGAGATATCGGTCGCCAGCAGCGTGACGTTCCAGTTGTCCAATTCGGGAAAGTACTCGCGGAGCAGCATTGCCAGCGAGTAGGGTTCCTGGCCGCTGGAACTGGCCGCGCACCAGATCCGCAGCCGGCGGTCGCCGCGGCGACGCTCGATCAGGTCGGGAATCACCGCTTTGCGGAGCATCTCGAACGGGCGGACATCGCGGAAAAACGACGTCTCGGTCGTCACCATCGCTTCGACAATTTCGCGCTTCAGCTCCGCTGCGCCCAGGGAACGCAACCGCTCGATGAGCTGCTTGAGATCGGCGAGTTGGTGCCGCTGGATGATGGGGGTGAGCCGGTTGCGGAGCAAGTATTCCTTGCCCGGTTCAAGAACCAACGCGCATTGGTCGCGCAGCCATTGCGCGAGGAAGGCGTAGTCGGCGGCGGAGATTAACCAATCAGCCACGGCCAACCTTGAGGCGTCGAAGGATTTCAGCCGCCATCAATGATAGCGGGAGCACACGGTCGGCGAGTCCCGCGCGGGCGACGAAACCCGGCATACCCCACACGACGCTCGAAGCTTGGTCCTGTGCGAACACTTGTCCGTTTGCCGCTCGAATCGCCTCCGCGCCCCGCAGGCCGTCCTGTCCCATGCCGGTGAGCACGATCGCCAGGGTATTCGCGCCGAAGGTTTTGGCGACCGATCGAAACAGCGGATCGACGGCGGGCCGACAGCCATGCTCCGGCGGTTCTTGGTTCGTCCGCAGCCGTACTCGGGCGCCGTCGCGAACCACGGTCATGTGGAAGTCGCCGGGAGCGATCCACGCCTTTCCCGGTTCCAGCTCCACGTTGTCCGCCGCCTCGAAAGTCGGAATCCGCGACACCTTCGACAGCCGCTCAGCCAACATTCGCGTGAATCCGGGCGGCATGTGCTGCGCGATCACGATCGGCACCGGCAAGTCACCGCCCAGCGATTGGAACAGGTCGGCAAACGCGTTCGGACCGCCGGTCGAAGCGCCGATCGCCACAACATCCAGCCGCACCAGCGGGCTCGTGGTGAAGCTCGACTCGCGGTTCACACTCGTGACGGCAGGCGGACTCGCCGCGATCGAACCGGATTTGGCCGCCGCCGCAGCCGACGACGGGCTGGCAGCCGTCGCCGCCGACGCCGCCGCGGCCGAAATCGATCCGGCCGGTATCGCCGCCGCCGGAAGCGATGCGGCTGATGGGACGCTCGGCGTGGCAGCCATGCCGAAAGACGCGGTGGTAAAGGCCGTAGGCGGGCGGCTTGCCGTGGGAGGTGGAAGAGCGTCCGAGCGGCCACCCGCCAAGGTTCGGATCGCCGGAATCAGTTCGGCACGTATCAATTGCCGCGAACTGTCCAGTCCGCCCTGGGACTTGGGTTTCGCGAAGAAATCAGTGGCGCCGCGGGCGAGCGCTTCGAGTGTCGCGGCGGCGCCGAGATCGGTCAGCGAACTGAACATAATGACCGGCACCCGTGGGGCCAGTTTCCGCAACGGTTCAAGCGTTGCGAGGCCATCCAACTCGGGCATCTCGATGTCAAGAATGACAAGGTCGGGCACGGACAGCGCCATCTTGTCGAGAGCGATTCGGCCGTTCGCCGCCGTTTCACTCACGAGCATGTCGGGCTGGCCGTTGATCTCTTCGACCAAGACGCGCCGGACGACACTCGAGTCTTCCACGACCATCACGCGAATCTTCTGCATACCCGCCGATCGCTACGGTTAGTTGGATGTTCGGCTCTGTTGTTTCGCGGAGCATTCGCCGCCGAGTTAGTCCTCGAATGCCTCGAGGAGCGATAGTTTGGCGACGAGCACTTCGGGCGTGAATGGCTTCATGACATATTCGTTGGCGCCGGCTGAAATCGCTTGTTCGACCCGCTCGCTTTCCGTTTCCGTGGTGACCATCACGATTCGCACCGCATCCCAGGCGCGATGCTTGCGGACTTCCTGGATGAATTGCAGGCCGTCCATCACGGGCATGTTCCAGTCGACGAGCACGAGGCGGATCTCGGGATTCGCTCGCAGTGTTTCCAAGCCTTCGCGGCCATGTCCCGCTTCCGAGACATGAAATCCGAGATCGCGGAGAATTCTACCCACAAGCATCCTGACGGCCCGCGAATCATCGATGACGAGCGCCTCCATGGGGCCGGTTTCCTTCTAGCAAATGAGGCGATTGAGACAAGCGGGAATGGTGGAGTTTTGACTTCGCGCCACCAAGTGTCACCGCGTGCCACTGCGTGCGAAAGGGGCGAGATGGGATGTCAAGCCTGAAGTTTCGTGACCAAGCGTTGCAGTTCGGCGCCGATCTTGGCGAGGTCGGCGGCGGATGTGTTGGTTTTCGCAGCCGCTTCCGTGGTGTTGCGCGCGGCCGACGCGATGCCCGCGACATTCTCGGCGATTTCCCGGCTGCCGAGCGCGGCCTCGCTGACGTTGCGGGATATCTCGGCGGTCGTCGCCGTCTGCTCTTCGACAGCGCTGGCGATGGTGCTTTGGATATCGTTGATCTGGCCGATGATGCCGCTGATTTGGCCGATGGCGTCGACGGCTCCCTTCGTATCGGCCTGAATCGCTTCGATTCTGCGGCCAATGTCCTCCGTCGCGCGGGCCGTTTGCTTGGCCAATTCCTTCACCTCGTTCGCAACCACCGCGAACCCCTTGCCCGCTTCGCCCGCCCGAGCGGCCTCGATGGTGGCGTTGAGCGCCAGCAAGTTGGTTTGCTGAGCGATCGACGTGATGACCTTGATCACATTGCCGATTTCCTGGCTACTGTCGCCCAGTTTGGCAACCGTGGTATTCGTCTTCTCCGCGACCTTCACCGCGGCGGTCGCTACGCGGGCGGCGTCGTTGGCATTGCGGGCGATCTCCTTAATGCTCGCGCCCATCTCCTCGGCGGCCGTCGCCACCGTCGCCACATTGCGACTGACTTGCTCGGCGGCGGTCGACACGACGCTGGCTTGCGCGGCGGTTTCCTCCGAGTTGGCCGCCATCTGCTGGCTGACCTCGGTCAGGTTGCCTGCCGCGCCAACAAGCGTATGCGTGGAACTCTCCAAGGCTGATTCAATTTGTTTCAGCCCGCGGATGTCGGTCGCGTATTTAACGACTTTAAAAGGTTTGCCGGAGCCATCCAAAATCGGAAAGTAGGTGGCTTGAATCCAGACTGGGGCTCCGCCTTTGGCGAGGCGG
>CAIXSC010000358.1 GCA_903921945.1 uncultured Planctomycetaceae bacterium | reverse complement strand
GAACCGGCCCTGGTGCTCTGCGATAAACATGGCGGCCGTGCCAAATATCTCGATCTGCTAAGCCGGACGTGGCCCGAGCCATGGATCGAGGCGCGGGAGGAGACGCTGAATGCCAGCCGCTACCGTTGGGGCCGACCGGCGGAGCGTGTCGAAATCGAGTTCCGCGCGCGCGGCGAAGCGGCGTTTCCGTGCGCACTGGCCTCGATGACCGCCAAATACTTGCGGGAACGCGCGATGGAGGCGTTCAACGATTTTTGGCAGCGTCGCGTCCCCGGCCTCCGCCCCACCGCCGGCTACCCGCAAGATGCCCAACGCTTCCGACAAGCGGTCGCGACGCCACTCAAGGAACTGGCCATCGCCGAACAGGACTTTTGGCGCCGCAAATGAGCCACCGCCCTTCGCCAGCCGCCTTCCCGACTTGCGCACCCGCCGACTTGCACACCCGCCGACTTGCCGAAGCCGCGGGGATCAACCGGTTTCCAGCCGCTCGCGGCTTGACTATGGTACGAGGTCCCCGAGGGCCATCGGCGATGCTCGCGACGCCCACGGGCGATGATGGAACCGTCGCTCGACGACGTGAGGCGAGCGGCGCGTTCATGCGGGGCAAAGCGAACTGGGATTGTGGAGTGGATGATGGTGTCGGTTGAACCTTCGGATCGAGTGGTTACGTTCGCGGATCCTCCGCTGCCGTTGCTGGTGACAGGGGTTGCCGGCGTCGCGGGTTATAACGCCTTCCGCTATTTCGAATCGCGGTTTCCGGGCCGAGTGATCGGAACTCGACGAGTTGAAAACTGGCGGCTGTGCGGCCCCGGAATCGCTGCCTGCGACATTCACGACCGCGACGGGATGCGGCGGCTGTTCGACCGTCATCAATTCGCGTCGGTGCTGCATGCCGAAGGAACTTGCAAGCTGAAATCGTGCGAACTCGACCCGACCATGGCATGGCGAGTCAACGTCGACGGAGTCGAGAATCTGCTGTCGCAGTTGGCCCCGGAAACGCGACTGGTCCACCTTTCCGTGGATCTGGTCTTTTCCGGTCGCGGCAACGGCGGCCATCGCGAGGATGAGCCAACCGACCCTGTGACCGTGTACGGTCATACGATGGCGGTCGCGGAACGATTGTTGTTGGAGCGTCGTCCATCCGCCTGCCTTTTACGAATCTCGCTGCCGATGGGAGTGAGCTTCAATGGACATGCTGGCGCCATCGATTGGATCCAGTCCCGCTTTCAAAAGCAAAAACCGGCGACGCTTTACTACGACGAAGTTCGCACGCCGACCTACACCGATTGCCTAAACCGAGTGTTCCACGCGTTGCTGTCAAATCGGCTGGCTGGCCTTTACCATGCCGGCGGACCGCGGCCATTAAGCCTTTATGAGATCGCCCAGATCGTGAACCGGATTGGCGGTTACGACCCGGATCATTTGCAAGGCTGTCTGCGGCATCAAGCGGGGCCAGTGCCACCCCGGGCCGGCAACGTGTCGATGGATTCGTCGCGACTGGCCGCCGCGCTCGGGTTCACCCCCTTCGACCCTTGGCCCTGCGGCGAAGACACGGTGCCTACGCATCGGGATTGGCATCGCGAACGCCCGCCAGGCGAGGAATACTCGCCGCGGCGACTGGCGGAAATGCTGTATCGCAACCCACGCGCCGCCAGCGTGTAGCCGACTCGCCACAAACTTGATCCTTGGTGAGGGGTGACGAGTCGCGGGTGGCGAGTAGTCGAGTGACGAGTCGCGGGTGGCGAGTGATTGGACACTCGCTTTTCTGCGCCCCGAGACTCTGCGCGAAAAGGCGAGTGGAGTGGAAACCCGGAGTAAGCGACACACGGCAGCGACGTTTTTTCGTGTGTTTCGTGTGTTTCGTGGTTCCACTCGATTCGCGGAACTCACGCGACTCACTCGATTCGCGGAACTCATGCGACTCGCGCATTTCGCGCGACTCACGCACTTCGCGCGATTCGTGGTTTCCTCCGATTCGCACGATTCCAAGAAGCGTTGTGCGTCCGACAGGTAAGCCGCAATGTCCGCGTCTTACGACTTCGCCGCGATGCGGTCTTTGCCAACCCAGGCTCGTAGCGCCTCGGGAATGACGATCGAGCCGTCGGCTTGCTGGTAGTTTTCCAGGATGGCGATGATTGCCCGCGTGATGGCGACGGCGGTGCCGTTCAGCGTATGG
>CAIXSC010000357.1 GCA_903921945.1 uncultured Planctomycetaceae bacterium | reverse complement strand
GCAGGTTCTCAAGTCGTTACTTCCGCCGCCCGGGGCGGACATCAAAGGACACAGCCGCACTGCCGAGGAACTGGCAGCGGCGGCCGGATACTCCGATCGGCCCGCCAACTTTGACGCGTTGCTGAAAATTCTCGACGACGAACTCCGTTTGGTTACACCAGCGTACGACGACACGCAGAAGACAGTCGGCTATCAATTGACACACGACTACCTCGTGCCGTCTCTGAGCACTTGGTTAGAGGAAAAGCTTCGAGTCACCCGCCGGGGGCGTGCCCAACTGCGGCTCCAAGAGCGGGCGGACGCCTGGACTGTGAAACCAGAGAACCGCCAACTGCCGTCGCTCGGCGAATACTTGCGGATCGCCACGCTGACACCGCGCCGCGAGTGGACGGAACCGCAGCGGCGGATGATGCGGCGGGCGGGGTGGCATCTCGCGACGGCGTGGGGTGCGATGGTCATGGCAACCGCGCTCACGGTCGCGGGTGCCGTCTGGTTCTATAGTGCGCAAAAACGCGAATCCGAGCGAAACGAGGTACGGGTCGCGGTGGATGCGTTGCAGAATGCGCCGGCTTCCGCCGTGGCGTACGCGCTCAAGGATCTGCAAAGACTCAATCCGAGCATCGTACTCAAGGAACTAGAACGGCGGTTTGGGGAGAAGTCGGCGCCCGATCCAGAGACAGACACGGAGGCATCAAGGGTTCGCCGCTTGCGGTTAGCGCAAGCTTTGGCCAGCTACGGCCGGGCGGATGTCGATTACCTGGTTGCGAGCATCGCCGTCGCGGATGGTGGCGAATGCGACAATCTTGTCACGGCTTTGAAGACCGCGCCGCGCTCGCGCTGGGAGCCTGAATTGCTTAAGGCGATGCATTCGGCGGATGAAGCTGGACGGGCTTCGAAAGACTGGACGCACAAAGCAAAGTTGGCCATCGTGGGTCTGCATGCGGGCGCACCGGCGGTGGCCATCGATCTGCATCGACTGCGCGATCGACCTGATCCGACACAGCAAACGCAGTTCATCCATGATGTCTTTGGCGGTATGCATGGCGATTTGAGCCAACTGCTTCAGGAGGCGCAAATCTGGGACGATGCGGGGCTTCTTTACGGTTTGAGTCTATCACTGGGCAAAGTTCCGAAGCGGGATTTTCAAGCTTCTTGGGCGGGTTGGCGCGACCTGCTGTTGCGTTGGCATCGCGACCATCCGGACAGCGGAGTGCATAGCGCCTCGGGCTGGGCGCTGCGTCAATGGGGCGAAACACTGCCCAACCTGTCGGAGCCCTCGCGTCGCGAACCCCCGGACTCTCGTAATTGGTGGCCGCATGAATTCGGTTTTACGCTGTTGCGGATTCCGGCTGGTGAGTTCGAGCAGGTGGATGATGACGTTCGCGACACCAAACCAAGACCACAACGTAAAGTGCGACTCGGGGAGTATTGGATATCGGACCGTGAGGTGACCGTGGAGTTGTATCAGCGATTCCTGAATGACAAGTCGGAGACCGAGAAGCCGATTGATCCCGAGGCTGCCGATGAACGCGTCAGCCCCACGCCGCAATACCCGATGCAACATGTCAGTTGGTTTGATGCCGTTCTGTTTTGCAATTGGTTGAGTCGGCGCGAGGGTCGCAAACCGTGCTATGTGTGTTTAAGACGTAATCCGACGGCCAGGAATGGGATTCTAAGAAATAAGCCTGTAAGGGATGAGGGTGGTGAATGGGAAGTGAGTGTCGATCCTGCGGGCAACGGTTATCGGTTGTTGACCGAAGCGGAGTGGGAGTATGCTTGCCGGGCTGGAAGTTCGACAGAGTTCAGTTACGGCGATGAAGCACGGTGGTTGACGCACTATGCGACGTTTTTTGATGGTACCGGTTCGACCGGTAGTGCGACTCCAACAGGCCTCCGCAGTTGCAATCGATATGGCGCCTTTGACATGCATGGGAACGTATGGGAATGGTG
>CAIXSC010000356.1 GCA_903921945.1 uncultured Planctomycetaceae bacterium | reverse complement strand
AGTATGCTGGCGGCCTGTTCGAGGTGGACGGAGTGGTCCTGCATGTCAGCCGCGGATTGTCCGGCGAGGAGCCGCTGCGGTGGAACTGTCCGCCCGAACTCGCGTTTCTTACACTCCTACCGGCCTGAATCGTGAAGTCCCCCCGCCATGCCCGCTTTAACTCGCGCAGTCTGCTCGCGATGGAATCGATCCGTTCCACCTTCTCCCGCGCTGGCTTTGCCATTTCCCATCACCGGTTCCGTGGATGCGACGCTTGTGGCAGACGCGCGGTCGCCAAGAGCGCTCGCGGTTTCGCCAGTCGCGGCAATCTCAAGAAACGTCCAGTTGCCAAGAGCGAACGTGTGGTCGAACTCCTGGGCGCTGGCCGTGGTTGCCGCGACGACGCTTTCGAGTTGGCTGGTTTCGCCGACGCAGTTGCCGGGGAATGAACCGATGAACGACAAGCCAGTGGCGGGCGATCCGTGGACAGCCGAATTGACTTTGCGGGTGAAGCGAGTGGGCGCGGTCCAAGTGTCGCCCGATGGCCAGCGAGTGGCTTTCGCGGTTCGCGAAGCGGTGATGGACGACCAACGTTCCCATTACCTCACTCACATTCACGGCGCACGGCTGGATGGCGGCGATGCTCGACAACTGACTCGTGGCGACCATAGCTGCGACGATCCCCAGTGGTCGCCGGATGGACGCTGGCTGGCGTTCGTTTCCGATCGGCCGCTGGGAGCGCTGGCGGGAACTGCGACAGCAGGCGCGGCGCCCGGCACTGGCAGTGCCGCGCGGAGCGGACCGAGCGAACGTCCGTCGAACAAGAAAAATGTTTGGGTGTTGCCCGTCGACGGTGGCGAGGCGTTCCCGGTGACGGATGCGCGGGGCGGCGTGAATGGCTACCACTGGGCGCCCGATGGCCGGAGCTTGGCGTTCGTTGCTTTGGACCCGCCCACGCCGGCCGAAGAACGGGCCGCTCGCGCCAAAGACGACGTGCGCATGGTCGATGAAAACATCAAGCTGCACCGGCTCTACCTGACACCGTTCCCAGGTGTGTCGGGGACGATCGTCGAGCCTCGATTGCTGACGCCGGGTCCCTTGTGCGTGAACTCGGAAGGTGGAAAGCCGGGGCGGGCGGCCTTCGACTGGTCGCCAGATGGAACCGCGATCGTGTTCTCGCACGTGCGGACCCCGAGTCCCGATCATTGGCCGACCGCCGATTTATCCCGGGTCGCGGTGGCGGACGGCAAAGTCACGCCGCTCTTGGCCTCGCCGGCGGCGGAGTTTTCACCAGCGTGCTCGCCTGACGGCCAATGGATCGCGGTGGTGATCAGCGCCACGCCGCCGACGTGGGCCGGTGACGCGCGGGTACACCTGTTGCCGGTCTCGGGCGGGCCGCCGCAGGCATTGGCGAAGACGCCGGATGGATTTGGAAGGTACTCGGAGATCGTCGGCTGGACGAGCGATTCCCGGCAGGTGTATGTCGCCGAGACGCGGGGAACGGACTTGGCGTTGCTCGCGTTGCCGATCGACGGCGGCAAGCCGACGACGTTGTTCCATCAGCCGGGTATGGGTTTGGCGGGCGTTTTTCAAAACAGCACGCGAACGCATTTTGGCTGGTCTTGGGAGACGGCGGACGAACCAAGCGAGGCCTGGGCCGCGCCGATCGCCGCGTGGCAACCGCGGCGGGTAAGCCACGTGAATGCCGACTTGCCACGACCGGCGACAGGCCGTACCGAATCGCTCCGCTGGCGGTCGACGGAAGGCCTCGAGATCGAAGGGCTGGTGACGTATCCCGTCGGTTACCAGTCGGGGCGGCGTTACCCATTGCTGCTGGTGATCCACGGCGGGCCGATGGGTGTCTTCACGCGTTCCTACATCGGCACGGCCGGAACCTATCCCGTGGCCGTGTTCGCGGCACGCGGGTACGTCGTGCTGCGACCGAATCCGCGGGGCAGTAGCGGGTACGGCCGTGATTTCCGCCACGCCAACGCCGGTGATTGGGGTGGCGGCGACTATCGCGACATCATGGCGGGCGTCGACCGGTTGATCGAACTGGGCGTCGCCGATGCGGATCGAATGGGCATCATGGGATGGAGCTACGGCGGGTACATGACTTCATGGACCATCACGCAGACAAAACGGTTTCGTTGCGCGTCGGTCGGCGCGGGCGTTACGAACCTGATGAGCTTCACGGGCACCGCCGACATCCCCGGCTTTTTGCCGGATTATTTTGGCGGCGAGTTTTGGGATAAACCGCAGATTTACGCGGCTCGATCAGCTATGTTCCAAATTCGCGGCGTCACGACGCCGACGCTGATCCAACACGGGGAACGGGACGAACGCGTCCCGCTCTCCCAGGGCCTGGAACTCTATAACGCGTTGAAGCGGCAAGGCTGCCCGACACGCATGGCGATTTACCCGCGAACGCCGCACGGCATCGAAGAACCGCGCCTGCTCCTCGACGCCATGCGTGCCAATCTGGAATGGTTCGACCGCTACCTCAAGTAAGCGAACCACGGCGAGTCCGCCGGGGCCGCGCGAGCCGCCAGTGGCGGGTCAACGGAGCACAGGGCAGACATCGAACCATTCGCGACCTTGGCGACTCATCCATTCCGCCGCGCTCTCGGGCCCCCAGGCGGCGACAGGATACGGTTCCAACGGCGGAGACGCGGGGCTGCGCCACGCGGCGAGGATCGGATCGATAATGCCCCAGGCCATTTCCACCTCGTCGCTCCGCGCAAACAAGCTCGCGTCGCCGTTGACCGCATCCAATAACAAGCGTTGGTAGGCATCGGGCAATGACCCGGCATATTGGCTGGCGAAGCGGAAATCGAGATCGGTCATCCGCAACCGCATGCCGGCATCCGGAACTTTGGTTTGAAAGTGCAGTTGAATGCCTTCCGCCGGCTGGACCTGAATGACGAGCCGATTGGCATCGACGTGGCGCCGCGGCCCTTCCACGAACAGCATATGCGGCGGTTCGCGGAACTGGATGACAATCTGAGTGGTTCGGCAAGACATGGCCTTGCCGCTGCGCAGGTAGAACGGGACGCCGTTCCACCGCCAGTTGTCAACGTGCAGT
>CAIXSC010000355.1 GCA_903921945.1 uncultured Planctomycetaceae bacterium | reverse complement strand
TGTTGTGACTCACTGCGACTTGCTGTGACTCACTTACGTTACGCCGACTGCTCGACCTCGCGACCCGGGGTTCGGTTGGCCGCCCCACGTCGAAACCGTGCATCAACGTGAATTCCAGCCGCCTATCGTAGTTCGGCGACACGACCGCAGGTACTGCCGGAAGGATCGCTTGGGCGCCGATCGGTTGACGGCCCAGGGTAGGGCAGCGATGATTCTATTCCCGCCACGTTCTCCCCACCTACTGCGAACTCGGATAAGGAAACTTCCATGACCGCTCCTGGTCCGCACGTCGCTTCGCGTTATTCCGTGGCGCAGTGGTTCCCATCGGTCGCCGTTCCAGGCGAAAGCCCCGCGCGGGGTGTCGCGTGGCGCCGGTTGCTATGTGCGTTGGCCGGGCTGACGCTGATGATCGCCATGGATGCCACCACGCAGCGCGGGTCGTTGGCGGCAGCGGCCGAGCCGCTCGCCGAGCCAGTGGCGAAGCGGCCGCTGAGCTTCACGAACGACGTGATGCCCGTACTCACTAAGGCCGGTTGCAACGTCGGTGTGTGCCACGCGAAGGCGGGGGGAGGCCAACGCGGTTTTCAACTATCGGTGCTCGGCTTCGAGCCGCGTGACGACTACGAAAGCCTGGTGAAGCAGGGCCGGGGCCGCCGCGTCGCGTTGGCGGCCCCCGACCGCAGCCTGCTGGTGTTGAAGGCCACGGGGCAAGTTCCCCATGGGGGCGGTGTCAGGATCGCGCCCGACAGTGCTGGCCATGCGACGCTGGTTGAATGGCTACGCCAAGGAGCCGCTTTTGCCGTGCCGGGCGAACCGAGCCTGGAAGCGTTCGCCGTCGAACCGGCACGCGGGTTCGTGAAACCGCGGTCGACCCAACCGCTTCGGGCCATCGCCCGCTATTCCGATGGCAGCCAACGCGATGTGACGGGCGATGCGCTGTTTGAATCGAACGATACCGCGCTGGCGGAAGTCGACGGCCAGGGTCGAGTCCAAGTCCTCGACCGCGCCGGCAAGTTTTCGATCATGGTGCGTTACCAAGATCGCGTCGCCGTCTTTAACGCCTCGGTGCCGCTCGGCGCGCCAGTCGACAGCCTTCCACCTTCGCGGAATTTCATCGACGAGCTGGTGTTCGCCAATCTTCGTGAACTCGGCATTCCGCCCTCTCCCGTGTGCGATGACGCTACCTTTCTCCGTCGCGTGACGCTTGACATCTGTGGACGGCTCCCAAGCGAGCAGGAGGCGACGAAGTTCCTGGCCAGCTCCGCGCCGGATAAACGCGACGCCTTGGTCGACGAACTGCTACGCACTCCCGAGTACGCCGACTTCTTCGCCAACAAATGGACGGCGCTGCTGAAAAACCGCCGCGACGATGCCAGCGACATCGTGTCGAACTTCGCGTTCCATGCCTGGGTTCGCGACAGCTTGCTGGCCAACAAGCCGTATGACCAGTTCGTCCGCGAACTGTTAGCCGCGACCGGCGAAGTGCTCGGCAATCCGCCCGTGGCGTGGTACAAACGAGTGAAGGAATCGAAACAGCAAATCGAGGATGTCGCGCAGTTGTTCCTTGGCGTGCGGATGCAATGCGCCCAGTGCCATCATCATCCGTTCGAGCGTTGGAGCCAGGACGACTATTATTCGCTCGCCGCGTTTTTCTCACAGGTGGGCCGCAAGCCGTCCGCGACGCGCGGCGAAGACATGATTTTCCACAAACGCGGCATCGCGACGGCGACGAACATCAAGTCGGGCGTCGCGCTGGCGCCCGCGGCGCTGGGCGATAAGATTCCAGCCATTCCGCCCGACGCCGATCCACGACTCGCCCTGGCCGATTGGATGGCCAGCCCCTCCAACCCGTTTTTCGCGAAGACGCTGGTGAATCGATACTGGAAACACTTTTTCCAGCGCGGACTGATCGAGCCCGAGGACGATCTCCGCGACTCGAATCCGCCGACCAATCCGGAACTGTTGACCGCATTGGAACAGCGTTTTTTGGAGAGTCGATACGATCTCAAAGCGCTCGTCCGGGCCATTACCACGTCGAGCGCTTACCAGTTGAGCGCAACACCTAACGAGCACAACCGCGACGATCGCCAAAACTATTCGCGGTATTACCCGCGCCGATTGCAGGCGGAAGTGCTACTGGACGCGATCGACAGTGTTGCGGGAACGCAAACCGATTTCGCGAACCTGCCCGCCGGCACCCGCGCGATTGCCTTGCCCGACAACAGCTACAACCGCTCGTCGGCGTTTTTGCGGGTGTTCGGTCGGCCTGAGGCGGAAAGCGTGTGCGAATGCGAACGCGTTCAGTCTTCAAGCCTCGCGCAGAGTCTCCATCTGCTGAATGCGCCCGACATCAAGGCGAAGCTATCGAGTGCGACCGGTCGCGTTGAGCGATTGGCGATGGACGGTCAAAAGCCGGTCGAGGATAAGGTTCGCGAACTGTATCTCGTGGCGTTCGCGCGGGAACCGCGATCGGAAGAACGACTCGCGGCGATCGCCTATCTGCGGGAATCGCGAACCGGCGCCGATGGCAAACCGCTTGCTCCGTCGCAGACCGAACGTGAAAACCTGCAAGACCTCGTTTGGGCGCTCATCAACACCAAAGAATTCCTCTTCAACCATTAGGACGGCCATCATGGAACTGCTGAACGCTTCGCGGCGTTTGCCGTCAGTCCGGTTGCACGACCGGGATCAAGATTCTGTGCTTCCCCCATCAGGCCGCGGACTCGCGAGCGGATTGACGTGGTTGGCGAATGCCATCCATGCGAGCATCGCGATTGCCCTGCTGAGCGTGGCCACGCCGCGGCCGGCGACCGCGCAGTCCGTTTGTCTTCCCGCGCCGCGACTGCTGACGACCATGCCGATGGGCGGGCGGGCCGGGACGCAGTTCGAAGTCGAGATCACGGGCGAGCATTTGGCGGAGGCGGAGTCACTGCTGTTTTCCGATCGGCGGCTGTCGGCGAGTCCCAAACTGGGCGCGGACAACAAGCCGGTGGCCAATAAGTTTGTGGTGGCGATCAGCGCCGATTGTCCGCTGGGGCTGTATGAGGCGCGGGTTATGACGCGGCTCGGCATTTCCTCGCCGCGAGCCTTCGCTGTCGGCACGTTGACGGAGACAACGCGAACGTCCAGCAACACAACGTTGGCGACCGCGTTTCCGATCGAGGTGAACTCGGTGTGCAACGCGGTCTGTTCCGCCCGGGCGATGGACTACTATCGCTTTGCGGGGAAGCAAGGCCAGCGAGTGATTGTCGATTGTGCGACTCGCGGCATCGATTCCAAACTCGATGCCACGGTGGTGATCGCGGACGAAGCCGGCCGCGATTTGCTGGTCGAGCGGCGGGGCGGCGCGTTGGATTTCACGGTCCCGCGGGACGGCGATTACGTGATCAAGGTTCATGAGCTGACCTACAAAGGCGGTCCAGCCTATTACTACCGCCTGGGATTGTGGGAACTCGCCCCAGGCGCGCCGGTCGTACGCCAAGCAGCCACGCAAGCGGTCAACGCCTTCTCGTGGCCGCCCGTCGGGTTGGCAACGACCGCCGGCGCGGCCGAAGCTGAGCCGAACGACGGGAACGTTGTGGATGGCGCCCCCGCGCGTGTGCAACGCATCACGCTGCCATGCGATTTGACCGGTTCCTTCTTCCCCGCCGCGGACGTGGACGTGTTCGAGTTCGAGGCGAAAAAAGGGGACACTTGGTGGATTGAAATCGGCTCGGAGCGGCTCGGACGTCCGACCGATCCGGCGGCGCTGGTGCAACGGGTCGTCGACGGTCCACAAGGCGAGCAACGGATCGATGTGCTTGAGTTGACGGATATCCCCAGTCCGGTGCGGGTGTCGAGCAACGGCTATGCGTATGACGGTCCGCCGTACAACGCCGGTTCGTCTGATTTTCTTGGCCGGCTGGTTGTCCCGGAAGATGGCCGTTACCGGCTGCGCTTGACCGATTTGTTTGGCGGCACTCGGAGCGATCCCGCGAACACTTACCGGTTGGTGATCCGGCCGGCGGCGCCCGATTTCGCGTTGGTCGCTTGGGCGCTGCACATGGAACTTCGCAACGGCGACCGCAACGCCTTGTCCAAGCCGCTGTCGCTCCGCGGCGGTGCGACCATGGCGCTCGAAGTGATCGCGCTGCGGCGGGACGGGTTCGACGGCGAGATTTCACTCGAGATGGATCAGCTTCCCAAGGGCATGTCGGCTCGGGGCCTCAAGATGGCGGCCGGTCAATCGCGCGGCGTGCTGCTGTTGACGGCCGACGCCGACGCGCCGCGATCGTTCGCCAACGCGCAATTCGTTGGGCGGGCGATGGTGGCTGGCCAGGAAGCCGTTCGTCCATGCCGTGTGGCATCGATGGCTTGGCCGATTCCGGATGCCTGGGGAGAGATCCCTCGTCCGCGTTTGCTGTTCGATGTGGCCGTTTCGGCGAGCGGCGCGGAACAGGCGCCGCTAACGATCGCGCCGCTCAACGCCGGTCCGATCGAGGCGAATGGGACAGGGAAGTTGACCATTCCTTTGAAGTTGATCCGGCGCAGCGAGTTCTCTGGTTCGACGATGCAACTGCGGCCGATGGGCTGCGGTTTTGACCGCGTGCCGTCCTTCAACGTCACGCTCACCGAGGACAAGAGCGAGGCGCAGCTCGACCTGGCGGCTTTGAAACTCCCGCCCGGCGACCACTGGCTGGCTTTTTACGGTGGTGCGGTCGCGAAGTATCGCGAGCCGAAAAAGGACTCCACAGCCGCCCCGCCGACCGACATTGTCGATATCGTAGTCACGGAACCGATCCACCTTCGCGTCACGACAGGAGCGACACCATGAGCCGCGCCCCGCATCAGCGTTCGATTCACCGCTGTCCCGGCCCGGTTCCCTTCGGCGCCGGCGGGCGACGGGCGTTCTTGCAAACAGGGTTGGCCGGTTTTGCCACTTTAAGCTTGCCCGGCATTCTTCGTTTGCGGGAAAGCCAGACAGCGCATGCCGCGTCGATCGCGCCGCGCAAGGCGAACAACGCGGTCATCATGGTCTGGCAACCGGGCGGCCTGTCGCATCTCGATTCCTACGACCCCAAACCGCTCTCCGGCAGCGAGTATCGCGGCCCGTTTGAATCGATCGATACCAAAGTTCCGGGTCTGAGATTCACCGAACTGTTGCCGCGGCAGGCGGCGATCGCCGACAAAATGGTGGTGCTGCGTTCGATGCGGCAGTCGGCGGGGGGCCATCCGGCCGGCTCAATGCAGTTGCTCTCGGGGGATCCCGATACGCGCGACAAGCCCAAGCCGCGATATCCAGACTGGATGTGTGTTGCCAACTATTTCCGCTCCCAGGCTGGTCCACGAACCAATCCAGTCCCGCCGTATGTCGGCATCAACCCGCCGCTTGAGTACAACGGACCCGCTTACGTGGGCGACGCGTATTCGCCCTTCGTGGTGTCCGGCGATCCGAACGCGCCTCAGTTCACCATTCCGAACATCGGACTTTCCGACGCCCGCGAAGTCCAACGGCTAGGACGCCGCGCCTCGCTGCGGCAAACGCTCGACACGCTGGAACGGTCTTTCGATCAGCAACGTGAACTGGAAGCGCTCGACACATTCGAGACTCGGGCGATGACCTTGCTGACCAGCGCGCAGACCAAGGAAGCGTTTGATCTGGCACGCGAGGATCCACGGACACGCGACCGATATGGACGAAATACGTGGGGGCAACAACTCCTGTTGGCGCGGCGACTCGTCGAGGCTGGTGTCGACGTGCTGACGACCAGCTTGAGCGGCCCGTTGTGCGGACGAGTCTCCAATTGGGACGACCATGCCGTCAACCATCATGTCTTCGACGCTATGCGATTCCGTTCCGCGGCTTACGATCAAGCGGTGTCGGCCTTGATCGAGGATATCTACGAGCGCGGGCTCGATAAGCGGGTGTTGGTCGTCGTGACGGGCGAGTTCGGACGGACGCCAAAAATCAGCTACGCGGCAAGCACCGGGGCGGGCAACGCGAGCGCGCCCGCAGGCACGCAGCAACCAGGGCGGGATCACTGGCCACGCGGCTTCTCCAACATTTGGGCGGGTGGCGGGATCGAGACAGGCCGGTTTGTAGGAGCGACAGACAAGCGGGGCGAAGACTCGGTCGAACGGATCTGCGGTCCCGGGGATTTCCTCGCGACGCTGTACCACCACCTGGGCATCGATTGGGCCAACAGCATGCTCAAGGATTTCAATGGACGCCCGACGCGAATCGTCGAACACGGCGCGCCAATCCCTGAACTCATGGGCAGCTAGCGAGCCATCGCGTCCATCGCGAACCGCTGTCATCGTTGGAAGCGAGCCGCGCTTCCGCCTCAATCAGGAGCCGCCGAGTTAGGCGGCTCCCGCGAAGGGGGGCCGGGCAAGATCGGCGTCCGGCGCCGATGCGGCACCCGCCAGCCGCAGGCATTCACGGAGGAGATGCTTGGCGGAATCGAGCCATTCGACCGGCTGGAACTCGGTGATGGGCCGAACCGGCGGCAACGGTTCGACACCCAGGCAACCAAGCATAAGTTGCGCGAGTTCCCCGGCGGATTGCGGCGAAAAATATCGGCAAAAGTCGCGACCCACTTCGTGGTGGGCGGGAATGTCGCTGACCAGCGTCGTCAGACCGTGACAGAGCGATTCGACGATCGGCAAGCCAAATCCCTCGTACAGCGAAGGAAACACGAAAGCCCCCGCATGCCGGTAGCAGTAATCAAGCTCGGTATCGCCCAAGTCTGAAAGCCAGTGCAATCCCCGACCATATTCCGGATGGCTCGTCATGCGTTCCACAATCTGCTCGCTGGCCCAGCCGTAGCGTCCCACGATGCAGACCTTGGCGTGCGGAATCCGTTGACGCACGGTTTCGAAGGCATCCAGAAGCAACGCGTGATTCTTGCGCGGTTCGACGGTGCAGACAATCAGAAATGGCTTCGCGCCTCCGCTCGCCGCCATGGCCTCCCGCACATGCGGACGGATCGGGCCGGACGTGTCGCATTCGTCGAGCTTCATTCCGAGCGGGAAGTTTCCGAGCCGCTTACGCAAACTGTGGAGACGCGTCCCGTGGTCGCGCAAATACTCATCCAGGTCGGCTTGGGACTTGCGGGAGATCGCGACAGCGAAATCCACTTGCGGCAGCAGGTTTTCCAGCCACCTCTGGAAAACCTCGACCGCGAGCGGCGGGCAGAACTGTTGCGAACGCAAGGGAATGATGTCGTACGACAGGAAACCGACGCGGCAACCAGACTCGCGAACGGCGGCTAACGGCTCGGGGGCTGGAAGTCCCCAGCCTGCATCCGCCATCAGCAGCACATCGGACGCGCGGAACTTCAATGCGGATCCCGTCGGCCGTTGTCTCCACAGCAAACGTTGTTCCTGCCGGGCCTTCCACGCCAAAAACCATCGTTTGGGCACGAAGAGCTTCCGCAGTCGACTGCGCACCTTCAACGCGCCCCGTTGAATCGCTGATGTGACAGCGTTTGTCTCGGGTTTCGCGTCCGCCGACGCCGTCGCCAATTGCTGTAGCGGCGCGACGACCTGATAAAAGCGTTTTCCATCATGGACCACGGGCACGCAATCGACCTGCTCGTGTTCACCCGCCTCGTGCGCGACGGCGACAAGATTGCGGATCACACGCTGAATGCCTGTTCGGCCGCCGTAAAGCGACGTTGGCGTGCAATCGATGAAAACTCGCGTTCGCGGCAAGTCCGATCGCTTGACGCCGGCAGGGGTTACTTTCCGCATAGAGTTGTCGCGTGGGCTGGTTCGAACCGCGAAGGGTGAAGTTCCGCCGCCGTCGGCGGGAACCATCGCAGGCGGTCTAATACACGACGGTGAGGTTTGACTCAAGATCAACCCTCCTACCCACCCCCTCCTTTTCCAGCCTCTCCCATGTTTCCCCAGTGCCTTGTCGCCGGTACCATCCACGCCGGTTCAAACGCGGTTTTCATCCCTTTCCGCAAACGCAATCATGAAACGACTGCCAACACTCATCACCATCCTCGCCGTTGCCGCCGCCGCGATCATGGCGAACCATGCCGGGGCGGCGCCCCACGAGCAAGCCGCAAGCCGTCCCAATATCGTGCTCGTGATCACGGATGATCAGGGCTACGGCGATCTCGGGTGTACCGGCAATCCGATCGTAAAGACGCCCAACATCGACGCCCTGGCGGCCGTATCGTCGCAGCTTTCCAACTACCACGTCGCGCCAACTTGTTCGCCGACGCGGGCCGCGTTGATGACTGGCCACTGGACCGATCGGACAGGTGTCTGGCACACGGTCAACGGCCGGTCCATGCTGCGGGAGGACGAGATCACCGTGGCTCGGATGCTGTCGGATGCTGGCTACGCGACAGGAATGTTCGGCAAGTGGCACCTGGGCGACAACTTTCCCTACCGCGCGGAAGATCGGGGATTCGCCGAGGTGTACCGGCATGGGGGCGGCGGCGTCGGCCAGACACCCGATTACTGGGACAACGCCTACTTCGACGGCCATTACTTCCACAACAGCCGTCCAGTTGCCGCCCGCGGTTTTTGCACCGACGTGTTCTTCCGCGAGGCTCAGCGTTTCATCCGCGAATGCGTCGCCAACCAGCGGCCCTTCTATGTCCACATCGCGCCCAACGCGCCCCATGGTCCGCTCCATGCGCCGGCCGATTACCTCGCTCGCTACGCCGGCCAGCCGCCCGCGCTGGCGGCCTTTTTCGCCATGATCACCAACATCGACGACAATGTTGGGACGCTACGAAAGCTGTTGGCGGAACTCGGGGTGGCCGAAAACACCCTGTTTATTTTCACCACCGATAACGGCACCGCGTCGGGCGAGCAAGTGTTCAATGCGGGGATGCGAGGCAAGAAGGGCAGCGAGTACGACGGAGGCCATCGAGTCCCGTTTTTCGCGCACTGGCCCGCCGCCGGTTGGAATCGTGAACAGCGCAACAACACCCTTTGCCACGCCGTCGATGTCGCGCCAACCTTGTTGGAAGTGGCCCGCGCCGCGGCTCCACCAGCGGTCAAGTTCGACGGCCGCTCGATCCGCCGACTGCTGGAAATCGCCCAGGCGCCCGCCGATTGGCCCGATCGTTTTCTGGTCACCGATTCGCAACGTGTCCGCGACCCGATCAAGTGGAAACAAACGGCTGTCATGGCGCAAGATTGGCGGCTGGTGAATGGCGTTGAGTTGTTCGACATGCGAACCGATCCAGGGCAGCGGTCCAACGTCATCGACAAGCACCCCGAGCAGGCGGCCCGTATGCGGGCGTTCTACGACGCTTGGTGGACCGAACTGGAACCGACGTTCGCCAGAACGACCGAAATCTATCTGGGCCACCCGGACCATCCAGTCGTCCAACTCAATGGACACGACTGGATCCAAGAGGCGCTTCCTCCATGGAGTCAGCATCATATTCGTGTGGCGGAAGGCTTTGGCCCCGCCAAACCACCGGCTCGTGCCAACGCCCCCAAACAGCTCAAACCAACCCAGGATGCCCAATCCACCCCACAGCCGGCGACTGCGGCGGCGGCGGCGACTGCGGCGGCGACTGCGACTGCGGCGGCGAAAAACGCCCGGAAATCCAAGGCTCCAGCGACCGAGCCCAACTCGCAAGCCACTTCCCGACATCAAGGCCATTGGGCGGTGAAAGCGATCGCCGGCGGCCGCTATGTCATCAGCGTTCGGCGTTGGCCAGTCGAGGCCGACGCGGCGATCGTCGCATCGTTGCCAGCGGGCGCCGACGTGCCGGGAGCCGACCGAGCGCTCCGAGCACGGCCCGGTCGCGGCATTCCAGTGACGCGTGCCGTGCTGCGTCTTGACGATCGCGAACTCGCCACCGCTGCCATTCAAGCCACTGACAAGGCGATCGATTTCACGGTGGAACTCACCGCCGGATCGCATCGCTTAGCGCCGGTGTTCGTCAGCGATGACGGTCACGAGATTGGCGCGTACTATGCCACGGTCACCAAGTTGCCGTGATGAGAAGAAAGCCGAACTAGCGGGCCGTGTTCATGCTGACCCGCATGTGGCCGTACAGAGTTTCGTTTCCCCGAAGAATGTAAAACTTCACCGGCTGGGCCTTCGCGAATTCGGCACTTCCGAGGATGAACTGCACGTTGTCCAGGGAAACGGTTTCCCACTTGTGCATGCCAACCAGCACGTCCCCGCGACGAATGCCTTGGCGAGCCGCCGGCCCGTCGGGGCGAACATCCACAACTTTCAGACCGCCGTTGTAACGGCTACTTACACTCTGCACGCGATCGGCGGGCATCACTTCCAGCCGGAGGCCCAGGATTTCCCACGAGCGTTCCGCGAGCGTCCCGCTTCCCCGGCGACTCGGATCGACTCGCAACGTCAATTGCACGTCGTTGCCGCCGCGACGTACCTCGACGGCAAGTTCCTCGCCGTTGCGGCGCCCGAGCATCGCTCGTTCGAAGTCCAAAGCCCGCTCGACGCGGGTTTGTCCGACCGACGTGATCACGTCGCCCGGTTGGAGGCCGGCGTCCGCCGCGATGCTTTCTTCCCGCAGCGACGCCACCACGAATTCGGCACCCGTGTCCGAGCCCGTCCAGACGGTCTTGCCGACCACGCCATGCGAGACCTTTTCCAGCCGCTCGACGCTCATCAGTTGAGCGGCGACTTCCAAGGCGGTGTCGACGGGAATTGCGAAAGCGATCCCCTGAGCTCCCACCCGCACGGCGACGTTCACGCCAATCAGTTCGCCGTCGATATTCAAGAGCGGGCCACCTGAGTTGCCCGGATTGATGCCCGCATTGGTTTGAATCACGTCGCGGTACGTTTGCTCGTCGCTCACCTGCACCGTGCGGTGCAAGGCACTGATGATTCCGCTCGTTACCGTATGTTCGTAGCCGAACGCGTTGCCCACCGCGATCACGGTTTCGCCGGGCATCAGGTCGCTCGAAGTTCCTACCCGGATCGTCTGGAACGGTTTGTCCCCTTCGATCTTGATGATCGCCAAGTCGGTTTTGAAGTCGTAGGCGATGAGCCGCGCGACATGGTTGCGTTGGTCGTGCGTTGTGACTTGAATCCGGCTGACACTGTCCACCACGTGGTGGTTCGTCAGGATGTACCCGCGTTCGTCGACGATGATCCCGGTTCCCATGCCATTGACTTGCCGGAAATTCTCGCCGGTTTGCTGGGCGTCTTCCGTCCGGACCGTCTTGCGGCCGTGAATGTTCACGACGGCCGGCCGAGCACCTTCCACCGCCTTCACGATAGGCGAACGGCGCAGATTGGAAGCCTCCGCCAACGCTGGCATCGAGCCCGCGACGGTGAAGATCGCGGCGCCCAACATCGAACCAGCGATGGCGCTTCGGGCACTGCTTCGCATCCATGCCGCCAGTCGAGCCCCGCTCCACCGGCGGGCAGGCCGCTTACGGCTCAAGGTCGTATCGGAACCCTGGCAGTCCAATTGTTGGCGAGCGACCTGAATCATGAGATGCTCAATCGCTAAGGGATCGATCGGAACACGAAGGGAAACATCGGTCCTCGGGTATACCGTGTTGAGATATGGGACAGCGCCCCGCAAGGTCTCCCCAACTTGCCAGCCAACCCTGTGCATGGTGGCGATTGTGGATGACTATTCGGCGTTTTCCGCGCGGTTTTCCTCAAGGTTCGCGTTGTCGGCGTGAACGCTATGATGAACCCTTGGGTCGGCGGCCTGCGCGCGAAACGCGGACAAGGTTCGGCACCCGACGGCCGTCGATACGGCCAAGCCCTCGTCCACTAGCCATTCGAATCCACGTCACCCACGAGTTCCCACCTTTGGAAGCTGAATTCATTGCTTGGTTACGCGGCCGGCTCGCCGCCGATCCACGGGTACCGGTTGGCATCGGTAGTGACGCGGCGGTGCTGGATCTACCCAGCCAGAAAGCGGTGGTGACCACCGACGCGTTGATGGACGGCGTCGACTTTGTTCTCAGCGAAGTCTCACCGCGCCGGGTCGGCTGGAAAGCGCTCGCGGTGAACCTTAGCGATCTCGCGGCGATGGGCGCCAAACCGGTCGCGGCATTCATCAGCCTTGTGCTTCCCCGCGAGAACGCGCTCGCGCTTGCCCAAGAGCTCTACGAAGGGCTCCTTCCGCTCGCCCTCCGTTTTCAAGTCGCGATCGCCGGCGGCGACACCAATTGCTGGAACGGACCGCTCGCGCTGAGCGTGACCGCGGTCGGCGAGCCGCCTCGGTGTGGGGTCTGGACGCGTGGTCGCGCCCGGCCCGGCGACCTGATCCTCGCGAGCGGCTCCTTCGGCGGAAGCATCCTCGGCAAGCACCTGGATTTCACGCCGCGAGTGGAACTCGCCCGTCAGCTCGCCGAACGCTACGAGATTCACGCGGCGACCGACGTGAGCGATGGCTTATCGCTCGATCTCAGCCATATCCTCAGTGAGAGTGGCGTAGGAGCGGTTCTCGACCTGGACGCCATCGCGATTGCCGACGCCGCCCGCGAACTCGCCCAGTCGCGTACCGACGGAATCACGCCGCTCGACCACGCGCTGGGCGACGGCGAGGATTTCGAATTGCTGCTCGTCGCGTCGCCAGCCGAAGCTGCTCGTATCGCGTCCGACAAATCCTTGGATGCCCCTATTCGCCCGATCGGGACGATCACTGCGGAACGCGGACTGCGCGGATGCTATCCGGGACACCCACCGACGCCCCTAGCCATTCGAGGGTACCAGCATTGAACTCTGGCACGCCGCTCCCGGACCCTTTCGATGAACATTCCGGCCCCGTGATGGATGATCCAACGCAACCGGTGGTCGTGTGGAGCTTTGTGGGGAAGGATGAAGCCGATACGGAACTCCTCGGCTCGCTGTTAGCGCGATTCCTTCCCGACGGAGCCGTTGTGTGCCTCAATGGCACACTCGGCGCCGGAAAGACTCGCCTCGTCCAAGCGCTCGCCGCCGCGCTGGGCGCCGATCGCCGGGCCGTCGTGAGTCCGACGTTCACCTTGTGCCACGCGTATGACGGCCGGCGCACAGTGCACCATCTTGACGCCTACCGACTCCGCGATAGCGACGAATTCCTCGCGCTCGGCCCCGAGGAATTCCTGGACGGAACGGGGATCACCGTGATCGAGTGGGGCGAGAAGGTCGACGAGGCGTTGCCCCGCCGCCGCTGGGTGATCGCGATCGACGTGCTCGAGCAGTGTCAGCGACGTTTCACGATCACCGTTCCGCGAGACCGCGGCCAGCTCGGGCCCGATACGCTGCGGTGCATCGCCCACCAATGGCGCGACGAACACAAACACCCGCGCTAAACCAATCCAGACGGAATGAATTGGACACCCCACGAGGCCTCGTGGGGTAGGGCTCATCCGCGACCGGCGATCCCGTGTTCAAGGCGGTGGCCGTTCAGCCGAATCCCGCCAACAGCGCGGAACCATGCGTCCCACGTCGAGCACGCGGGGCGAGATCCATCTCCTTTTCTTGCCGACAGCGCTCCGCACCGGCGAACCAGTTCATTGAACGGAGCGGCGTCACTGCGGGGATGAGACTCAGCCGGCGTCAGCCCGCTACAACTGCTTGTCGACGGCCAACTGATGGAAGTAATGCGTGACTTTGTCTTGGTTTTCGAGCAGCCAATCGATCGAAGGCTCGTGCCGCATCGCTTTGCGGATCGCCTTGGCGGTTGCCTCGCGGTTGGTGCGGAACAGCAACTCGGGATCGATTTCTGTGGAAATGACCGCCGGGTCGAGCCACACGGAGATGACAATTCCCAGGTCGTTGACTTTATCTTTCGGCAGGTCGCCCGCCCGAACGGCATCGAGCACTCCGTTGGCGATCGCCGCCTGGACGGTACCCATCAGGATGTTCGTGTAGCGTTCGTTGTTCACGGTGACTTTGCTGACCATGAGTGTGGTCGGCCGGATTTGGATATCGCTATTGAGAATCGCGAAGACGCGAGTGTGGCCTTTGACTTGATCTCCCAGCAGGTTCGCGATGGCGTACCCCACTGGTCCGTCCAGTTCCCCGATCACCACTTCAGGCTCCGCGGCCGACCAGGAAGGCTCGGCCTCCACCAGCGCCTCGCCGGTGCGCATCACGATCCGATCGGAAGTCGCGATGGCAGGCGTTGCGGCGCCTGGGATCGACCGCGCGGCGGCGGCAGCGGAACGGGGTTTCTTCGAAGCGGCTTTCTTTTTGGCCATGGCATACACCCTCTGTCGCGTCATCGGCGCGGTCCGCAAAGACACGGCCTTAAGCCCCGATGCGCCCCAATGGAATCGATTCTCGGAACCGGACTCGGCACCGAAAGTTCGGCCACCGAACCCGCAAACACCTTCGTCGCGGGGCTGTAGTTTCAGCACCGGCCAGCGTTCGTCAATACGGCACCCCTTCGACCGACCCGACTCGCACGCGACGATTCGGCAAACTTGCACGATCCAGCAGGACGGACTGCGTGTTGACGGTAACCAGGACACAACGGCACCCATGATTCGATTACACTTGCGGCAGCTGGCTTGGTTCCAGAGCGTCGCACCGTTCGAGCGGCGCACGGAACATGACCGTCCTGCCCCGCGAGGATTCCAACTGCCATGAGAATTTCCCGCCCAATCTCCACCGCCCGCTCCGCCCATTCGTCACTTGGTCTGGAGGACGCGCAGGTCCGGCCAGCCCGGAACGTTCGTCGTAACGTTTGGACCAGGACATTTGCATGGGGTGTGTTCGCCTGCGGAGTGGCCGCCATCTCCGCTCAGGTGGCGATCGGCACGACAACCGCCGGAGCCGCTGAACTGCCGCCGGCCGCGAATCGCCCGATCGATTTCGCTCGCGACATCAAACCGCTGCTCGCCAAGCACTGTTGGTCGTGTCATAACGCGGAGACTCGCGAGTCGGGCTTGCGGCTCGATCTGTCGAGCGGCCTGCTCGCTGGCGGCGACACGGGG
>CAIXSC010000354.1 GCA_903921945.1 uncultured Planctomycetaceae bacterium | reverse complement strand
CTGGAACGCGGGTGTCCGCCCCGGTGACCGTATGCTGCAGATTGGCCGCGAAGGCGCCCTCAGCGATCATCTACGGTTCGATTGGGACCTGATCCAAGGGGTGGGCCTCCACGGCGCTCGCGAGGATCTCCAGGTCCTCGTCCGCCGCGCCGGTGCTGGCGGAGCCGCTGGTGAAGGCGCTGGTGAAGGCGCTGGCGACGGTGCTGGCGTAGGCGCTGGCAAGGACGAATGGCTGGTGATCCGTCCCCGCATTCTTGTCACGCCCAACGGGGAGCGGCCGACGATCGGCATCACGAGCGCGAAAGATATTCGGGTCGCCAAGTTGCCGGCCGGTTTCGAGCATCTGCCGGAAACCCGCGTGGGCCTGCAAACGGAGGATGAAATCACCGCGGTCAACGGCCAAAACGTGGCGAACTTCTCCCAGTTCCAACAGGCGGTCTGGCAGTCGATCGGCAAACCGGTTGAGCTCACGGTGAAGCGTGGCTCCAACACCCAGCAAGTGACGCTGCCACCGCTTCGCCGCCGCGGAGTTGGACTGGAAATGAAGGCGAGCCCAGTGGTCGCCATTCGCCCCGGATCGCCCGCCGCCGCCGCTGGTTTCCAGGTCGGCGACGAACTCGTGCGCTTGGACGGCCAACCGGTGGGCGACATGGCTTCGCTGCCCTTCCGACTTGCCGAGCGGATCGGTTCCGAAGTGGAGTTCACCGTGCGTCGCAAGACGGCCTCGGCCAAGCCCGAGCCGGCCGATAAGAAGGAAACGGCCACCAAGGAAGCAGCCACCTCAGGCGCCTCGGGCGCCTCTGACACCTCGGGCGCCTCGGACAAGCCGGCCGTTTCGACCAGCGAAGTCGTGTTGAAATCGCGGATCGTGGCGCCGGACGCGGAGGTCGCCTCCGAAGAACCATCGTTGAACGGCCTCATCGCCGTCGAGTCGCTGGGAATTGCCTATCGGATTCTGAATCAGGTCGCGGCCGTCGAGCCGGATTCGCCGGCGGCGAAAGCCGGCTTCCAGACCGGTGACACCATCACGACCGCATTCTGGCAACCGCCCGCCGACAAAGCGGCTGATTTCGCGAACACATTCCGTTCACCCGCCCAAGGCCCGATGGTGATGGACGAGTCGCGAGAGCATTGGTTGACGGTCGATTTCGCGATGCAGGTCTACCCGCCCGATACCAAGCTTACCCTGGAATACAAACGGGACGGCGAACTGAAAAAGAGTGATGTGGCGATCGTTGAGCAGGCCGGTTTTCTCCCGCTTCGCACGATGATGTTCACCCAAAGGCGCGAGGTGCATGTTGCCGAGTCGATTTCGGAGGCGCTGTCGTTGGGCGTTCGCCAGACGAAGGAAGACATGCAACGCGTGGTCGCGATGATCACCCGCTTGCTCTCCGGACGGGTTTCGGCGAAGAACCTCGGCGGACCGGTGTCGATCTTGATCATGGCGACATCCGAAGCGTCGTTCGGGTACTCACGTCTGCTGCTGTTCCTGACGTTCCTGAGCGCGAACCTGGCCGTCTTGAACTTCCTGCCGATCCCGGCCCTGGACGGCGGCCACATGCTGTTCTTGGCATGGGAAGGAATTTTCCGCCGGCCCGTGAACGAGCGAGTACAGATCGCGCTGACGATGTTTGGCGTCTGTTGCCTGCTCGGACTGATGGTTTTCGTCTTCGGCAACGACCTATGGCGGCTGAGCCAATAGCCTGGCCCGTGATGAGTCGCGGCTAGATCGCGCCACCAGGCGTCACCAATCGTTCGAGCCACAACACCGGCGTGACCTCAAGGCAGGCACGCCAGCACAAAAACGTCGTTGGGCAACGGATCGAGCGGGTTCCCATGGACGCCGAGCGACCGTGGTCCCACGAACACATTCGTGGCGAGTTCCGTTCGAGCGAACGGGCAAAAATGAACGCGAACGCAGCGTGACTTACCGCGTGAACGGGACAGAAGCACACGGCGCGTGTGCGAACTCAAGCAATGCTGCTCGCGGTCACGATGGTGTTAGCGATCGTGTTCCTAATCGGATTCGCGGAGCAGCGGACTAAAGCGGAGGGCACGGGACTCGAACCCGCAACTGCTTGCGCAGCATCTGATTTCGAATCAGACCCCTGACCATTCGGATACCCTCCGAGGAACATTGTGCCAAGATCTGCCCGGCAATCAAGGTCAGATCGATCGGTGGGCTGGGAAATTTTTCCCAATCCGTCAGCTTGCACGACGCACAGCGCACGACGGAAGCGGTTGTAGGGATTTCGTGGACGCGACGGCCGGCGCTCAGCCCCGGCGAGGCGACTTCAGCGTCCACCCCCGCCCGCGCCTGCTGCTTGGCAATCGCCGAGTCCATCCCGCAACCTCGTTTACCGCCGAGCCGAAGGCGACGGCCGGGCCCGCACACCGATCGGCATAGCCGTGGCCAATCCCGCTTGCACGCCCGCCCACGCCTTCTGCCTGGCAAT